>NZ_JBGEWD010000012.1:0-97329 GCF_041205085.1 Clostridium moutaii | reverse complement strand
TCCCATAAGTTAGATTTTTAGGTCTAACTTATGGGGGTCAGTTCAGGATTTAACCGGGTGCTTTTTTGCGCAAAATTTAGAGCAGGAAATAGATTCTGCAAGGATTGTGCATCAAGGCAGGTGAGAGGTATGGAAAAAGAAAAGCCCAAGAAGAAAAAATTGATGCGCCATGACTGCTACAGGAGGGTCAAGGGTGCTATTAAGAGAGTGAGGTGAAAGATTATGTCACCTGAAGTTATAAAAATTGGCGGAATAGATTAGTTGATGTATGTGATGAAGGTGATCTGAATGTTGATGGTAAGATAGTATTTCCCAATCAAGAGATAAGGGTTAAAAAGGGATTAGAGGGCAATATGGGGAAAATATTTTATTGCACGAAATAATACATGGAATATTTGAGTTTTGTGGATGGGAGCAGTTACAACAGAAAAACGAAAAATTAAAGCAGACCATTGCTAGTATACAAGAAGCTGTAACTCCTGTGCAAAATACAGCAGGTCCAGCTGATACAAATAATGTAACAGTTCAGCCAGTTCAATAATTTTAATGCCAGGTCATTAATTTGGCTTGGGGCTTATTTTAGTCCATAAAATAAGGATACTGCGTATATATTTTATCGATTTCCCTTTTTATAAATAAATCATGATTCTTCTTGGACTCCATTTTCAGAACCTATTTTACTTAAAGTACATTCTCCACAAAGTTATTTCCAGCACTAATTTTGCTTTGAATTCAGAATTGTAATTTTTTCCTCATATGATTCGGCATACTTTATAAAAAATATTATGAAAAACCTAACTAATATGTAAAAAAAGAGCATATAAAAGTAATCACAATGTATATAAGAAAAAAAGTTAATCCATAACAAAATGTCGGCAATAGTTTACAGCATTTATCCCACAAAGTTGGTAAAAGCAATCCCAAAGGCATAAATAATATAATATTAAATATACTTGTAATGTCCAATGAATCTTTAAAAGGCACTAAATTCATATTATCAGTATGAAATATTGGTTGGCCTTGATTTAAAGACATTTTCCATTCAAACCAAGAAGGGACACCTACTAATACTAAATTAATCATAAGATACAATAAGAAAAGATACCCAAATAAGCGATGTTGACATAATATTTCCTTCCCAGGCTGCTTACTATTTTTCTTTAATATAGCATTTAATATAGTTATTAAAAGAATGATATTATTAACATTAAAAGACTTCTCATAATTTTCTCCCTTTCTTTATGAATATACCTTTGCCCATGCTTTTATAATTACGTATCCATTGCTGAAAAGATTGATAACTTATGCCTAATTGGCCAGCGATACTTCTTTGGCTTCCTTTACCATCCAAGAAAAGTTTTACTGCACAAATCTTTTCATCTGGACTTATTTTATTTTTNGGCCAGCGATACTTCTTTGGCTTCCTTTACCATCCAAGAAAAGTTTTACTGCACAAATCTTTTCATCTGGACTTATTTTATTTTTTGACATAAAAATGCTCCCTTCCAAGTAAACAAGTTTTTATTATTTCACTTGTCTATCTAGAAGGGAGCATATCAATTGAGACAGTTCCTTTACTTGTTTTTCTATAATTCCCGTGGTGCTATACATTTTGCAGCACCCTTATAGTTTTTTCAATTAAACTGGCTGAGGCACTATTACGAATTTCCACCTATATTCTTGAGTTATTTTTTGTACATCCATATAAAATCTCCTTTTAAAGTTAACTTCAAAAACTTTAAAGCTTATTTTAGGAAGATTATCGCATACTTTTTGAACACTTTCCATCCACTTTCTTATTTGACGCATACTTTGCTTTTAGTACTATTTTTGTTTAGTTATATAATATAATTTAGCTTTTCAACAGCATTGATTTTTTGCTTAGGCATTACGTGAGTATAAATATCAGCTGTTGTTTTTATATTGCTATGACCTAATAAAGCTTGTACAGTTTTTAGGGGAGCTCCAGCTTCAAATAATTTTGTGGCATAAGTATACCTTAAACAATGAAATTTTTTATGTTTTATTTTTGCTTTTATTAATAAAAGGTAAAATATAGCAAAAAAGCAAAATGACATAATATTGAAATTTGAAGTAACAAATAAAAAATTGAACAATTATTTTGTATACCGTATTATTCAAAAAAATTTTACGGCATTTTTATGTTCGTGAAACAAATATTTCAAAAAAGGGGCTTATATGAATAAATATCAGAGAAAAAGCTAAGGGAATCAAGAAATTATCTAAATTAGGCATAGGGTATTCTCAACAAAAGGCATTACTGAGAAGGTTTAGTTTTGAACAACTGGATAAGATAATAGAGCAGGCTGAGAAAATTAAAAAGTCAGGTGCTGCTGAAAAATTAATTAAATCCTTTGAAAAATCAATGAGAATACTTTCAAATACCTTACTTAGATTATTCAAAGAAAAAAGCCAGGGATAAACTCCCTGGAATGAGGGTTATTACAATATGAATTTAAACGCTGGGGGTTTATCATCCCCAGCATAAAGTAAGTATCAACATATTGAAGGACAAATATCCTGGTTTATAGGAAATTTAATATTTTAATAACCCAAATACATTGATATCTTTATGTGAATAGGATGCACAGAACTCAAATAATTATTCTGGTAATTTGAGGAGAGATTTTATGAAAGTATTGACTATAAAGCAACCATGGGCAAGTCTCGTAGCCTTAGGCGAGAAACATATAGAGACTAGGTCATGGAAGACTAAGTATCGTGGAACGTTATTAATACATTCAGGGAAGGATACCAAAAACTTAAATCTAGTAAAAGATGCACCATTTAACTATTCTATTTCAGAGGATTATCAATTTCCACTAGGGGTGATAATAGCAAAATGCAATTTCATAGCCTGTCAAAAAATAGTTGAGAATGATGTAACATGCAGTGTTACAGATTGCTAATGCTTTATTAAAAACTTGTGAAACTATTTCAAATTATTTTGGACCAGATACAGAAGTAGCAATGGCATTTCCTGATAAGAAGGAGCATAGAGATAGAATTGCTAAAATTCAACCAATAATAAAAAAATTCAACATTATATTATTTTGGGTTAAAGAAGACAAAAGTGTTGAGAGAGTTTGATTTAATAGAACTTAAAATTATAAAAATCGTGGTACAAAAATAAGATAAATTTGGAACAAAATTCATGTAAAAGTATTATATACTATATACAGCCGATTATGGCTAAGATAAAGCACCAGAGACTAAACTGGTGGTAACTCATAACCCTCCCTTTAATATAATTTAATAAACCCATGGCTCCAGGGTTAAGTGGAACTCCAATGCGGAAAACCGTAAATAAAAATTAATACTACTTATGTATGTCTACTGGAGATAAGCACTGTTAAATTGGTGCTTATTTTCATGATTTAATAAAAAGGTAAATATTGATAATAAATCAAGTAAATGATATAATTAATAAAATTAGTTTAGGGGATGATAATTATGCCAGAAGCTATTCGACAAAATAAAATCAATAAGTTTTCAATAATTTCTTTAATATTAGTTGCTTCTTTATTTCTTTTTGCTGGATTATTGCATACAATCTTAGGGAATGCATTTATAATTATTCCTATTGGTACTATTATTTTTTCTATTATAAGTATTGTAGAATCTAATAAAAATTATAGCTCAGCTGGAATATTGGGAATTATAGTAGGAGTAATTTATGTAGGAATATTTATATATCAACATTTATAGTATTTAAATTAATGCCTATTAAGTATTGGTAATTACCAGTGCTTATTTTTTTATTTAGGAAGCAGGGTTAGAGGCATATAAATTTTTGCAAGAGGGCTTTATTTCAGCCCCGCTTGCTTGAGTATTGGGTTTAGGGTTCCTGGTCTAAGATCTTTATTATGATTAGGTATTGTTATTTTACCAGGTATATTGGGATGAATTAGCTCAATATATGAACCCGTTGTTCCTTTATTATCCAGCCTTTTTTAAAAATTTAAGTAATTGTTTTGGTTTCGTCCCCTTTCCTCCTTACAATTATGATTGGCACATATAATTAATACGTGTCAAGCATTTTATAATAAATATTACATAAATGAAATAAAAATTAATAAAAAAGCAGGTGAGAGGTATGGAAAAAGAAAAACCCAAGAAGAAAAAATTGAATAAGGATGAATTCAGGAGAGGCGAACACCTCTCCTTTTCTGATATATTAAATTTGATGAAACGTAGTAACTATAAAAGACTTAAGGATAATTTAAGGTAGAAAAGATTTAAATTTATTAGAAAATTTACTTAATAATACCCTAAAAAGTGATGCGTGTTTCGTATATATAAATAAATATGAAAACACATAAGAAAATAACCTTAGCGAAAATAGAAACAATTATTTGAAAGGGTGAGTATGGTGTATAATTTTCCGAATTCTATTATAACTTACAGTGCAAATAAATTAGAAGATATAAAAAATAAAGAAGAAGAAATAAAAATGGAACATAACAAATCAGATAGAAATTGTGTAATTGAAGTAATATCTGAACCTAATCCTGAAATGATTGCCTTTGATGGACATACAAATATATCATTTGAGCTTTCAATATATATTAGGCATTTAAGGATTAACTAAAAATAAATTAAAAAATCATTTAAGTAAAGGTAATTACTGATTGTGCCTGTAGTTGCAGGGCACGTTAAACTCAAGTGCAACTGCCACAAGACAGTATATTAAATTGTATTGCCTTAATATTCTAATGTAAAATAGGTATCCATCATTTAGGATGCTTATTTTGCGTTAAGAAAGCAGGGTGAGAGGTGTAGAAAAAAGAAAAGCCCAAGAAGAAAAAATTGAATAAGGATAAACTAGGTTGTAAGGAGAAATTTATATAGTTTAGGATGAATCCACATAATTATGTTGGTTTTATCCATCTTATTATCTAGTCCATCAATTTTTTTGTCGACGCAGTTAATTCTTTTATCAATCTTCTTAAATCTTTTTTACATTTCTGTATACATTTTAGTTATTAAATCAAACATTTTATCTTCGCTGCAGGTTGAAAAAGTGGAGGTTCTGAAAAGGATTGGAGAGATTGAAAGTGGTGAACAATTATTAAAAAGCATAAAATTGAATAGTGATTTTGGCAATGAATTTAATGGAATGTCAATTATGTGGGTATTCCCAAAGAGAAGATGAATATTTCTTAGTTTAAAGGTGACTATATAAATATCAAAATATTTATATAAGGGGTTATACTATGGTAAGAAAAATTATAGAAATAGTTTTTAGAAGTATTTCTATGTACATTATTTTATTAATCTTGGGAAGAATTATCGGAAGAAAATTAATATCAAGAATAACATTTTATGATTTTATAGTTGGGGTTGCTCTTGGGTCTATTGCAGTAAGAATAGCATTAGGCTCACAAGAATCACCATTTTTGGCTGCGATCTCGGTAATCGTTATTAGTGTATTAGTTATTATTACAGATTATTTAAATATTAAAAATTTTAAATTTAGAATATTATTGGATGGAGAGCCAGTGACACTAATAAGTAATGGGAAAATATTAGATTGTAATTTAAAAAAAATGAAAATATCAATAGATCAGTTAATGATGCAATTAAGAGAAAAAGATATATTTAATATAGAAGATGTAGAATTTGCAATTATAGAAAGTGATGGAGAATTAACTGTACTTCCTAAAACAAATAAACAATTAATAACAGCTGGTGATTTAAATATTTCAATAAACTATACTGGTTTAACAAGTGATATAATTGTTGATGGTAAAATAATGCACAGTAATTTAAAAAGCACTAATCATGATGAAAAATGGGTTAGAGAACAACTCAAAGATCACAATATTCGTGATGTAAAGGAGGTTTTTTATGCTGGTTTAAATGCCGCAGGGATTTTATATGTTTCAACAAAAACAAAGTAATTAACTTCAAAATCAAATAATTTAAAGTATACCGTATTATTCGAAAGAATTTTACGGCGTTTTTTATGTTCATAAAACAAAGAATCTATAAATAAATGGATGAATTATAAATGCTATTTCCAATAATAAAAATTAGAGATAAAAGTGATAAGAATGAAGGAAGAATAATTGGTACAAATTTTCACAATGAATTAATAAAGATATATGAAAAAAAGACAAAAGAATTATGTGAAGGTGAACGGGCTTTAATAGATATGGCTAAGAGTTTGAGGGATAAATATATAAAGAAAAATGGATTAGATAATGATGAGGGCATAATTAATTCAGCTGGAAATATTATATAGATATTTTACAAAGAAAAATCCAGAAAATCATCCCTGGAATGAGGGTTACAGTATGAATTTAAACACTGGGGATTCATCGTCCCCAGTATAAGTAAGTATCAACATATTGAAGGACAAATATCCTGGTTCATATGAAACTTAAATACTTTAATAATTTTAATACATTGATAGCTTATATATATAGGATGCACAGAATTTAGGTTATTATTCTGGTAATTTGAGGAATGGTGTATATGAAAAAGTTGACAGCAAAGCAGAAAGTTGAAATTATTTATAATATGCTGCAGAAACGGGAAATTAGGAAGGCCTCCGAAAAGTGGAAGTAGCCAGTAGAGTTTTTAAATGATGCAAAAAAGTGTTGGTTAGAAGCTGCATTGGAGGATGGAATATCAATACCAGAGCCATTGGAAGAAGAAAACTTTTCAGGACAGTTTAAGTTAAAAATGCCTAAATTACTTCATAAAGAATTAATGGAAAAATCTAAAGAAGGAGGTATAAGTATGAATCAGTATTGTTTATATCTTTTAAGCAGAGGTACAGGAATCTAAAGTAAAAGATAAATCTAATAAAATAAATAAAAATCGTTAGATAAAAATAGGACAAAAATAAAACAAACTTGGGATAAAATTCATGTAAAAGTAGTACAGGCTTATAGATAGTCAATTATGGCTAGGATGAAGTACCAGAAACTACAAACTGGTGGTAATTCATAACTCTCTCTTGATAATCCGCCAAGCCCCCTAACAATGCGAAACTGGTGGGGTAAATAAGTCCATGGCTCAAGGGTTAAATGGAGCTCCAATGCGGGAAACCGTAAATAAATTAATACTATTTTTGTATACTTACTTGGAATAAGTACTGTTAAATCGGTGCTTATTTTTATTTTATTCATACAATAATGAGATTTGTTACAAATAGTTAACTAATACGACACTAAGCTGTAATAAAAACCATGTATATTTATAAGTGTCCTAAGGAAATAGCCTTAGCGAAAATAAAAAACGACCATTTGAAAGGGTGAGTATGGTGTGTGATTTCCCAAACGCTACTATAATTTATAATACAAATAAATTAAAAAATATAGAAAATAAAATAGAAGAAATAAAAATGGAACATAAGAAATTAAATAGAAATTGTGAAATTAAAGTAATATCTAATCCTGATCCAAAAATGATTAATTTTGATGGGCATACGGAAATAGAATTTCAATTGTCCATATATATTAAACACTTGAGCTATAACTAAAATAAAATTCAAAAATCATTCAAGTAATGGTAATTACCAAGCTGGTGCTTGTGGTTGCAGGGCACCATAAACTTAAGTGCAACCGCCAAAAGATAGTATATAAATTGACATCCCTTTAAAATTATATTGCAGATTAGGCATCCTAAATGACGGGTGCTTATTTTGCGTGGAGAAAGCAGATGCTGAGGTTTAGATATGACTAGAGAGTTAAATGCAAAATAATTTAAACTCTCTTAGATTATTTAACTTGAATACAAAATAGAAACACGGCGCTCAGTGAAATAAATTGTTCTTTGAAAATTGAATAGTAGGGTGCATGGTATAATTAAAACAGAATAGCAAATAAATATGAAACAGAGATTGCTAATATTTAGTAGGTGATAAGATGAAAATAATACCAAACTGCATATCATTTAGTAGAATAATTTTTTCTTTGATTTTGATTTTTGTTAATCCATTAAGTATAACCTTTTATGTAATATATATTATTTGTGGATTAAGCGATATTATGGATGGATTTATTGCTAGAAAGACGAAGACAATGAGTAGCCTTGGTGCAAAGCTTGATTCCATAGCTGATATGATAATGACAGGGGTATTATTATTTGTGTTTTATTCAATCCTAAATCCTACAGCTGAAATTATCATTTGGGTTATTTCAATCGGCATTATTAGATTGTCATCAATGATTGTAGCCATTAAAAAATATAAAACATTTGCTAGTATTCACACATACGGAAATAAAATTACTGGTATAGTTTTATTTATATTTCCAATTATGCTTTCATATATTTATATAGCTATGTTGATGTATATAATTTGTATTGTGGCAACTATATCAGCAATTGAGGAATTGATTATTCAGTTGACATCAAGTGAACTGCAAGTAAATAGACAAAGTATATTTGTAAAATGAATATATTTTTAGGGCTTATTTAAAACATATTATCTTATTTTAAGATAATAAATTGAAATTAAATAGTTAATAAAGTTTAAACACTGGGGATTAATTATCCCCAGTGTAAATAAGTAAGTGCCAATGCATTAAAGGGCTAGAAATAGCTTTTTTATTTTACCCTAAATATTAACTCATAGGATTTTTATATGATAAATTTTATGGGGGTATAAGATGAAAAAAATAGTATTAATAATTTTATGCTTTATGGTTGTACTTACTGGCTGTTTCCTAAGCTCCAGAGAATGTAAATAATGCAAAAGCTCAATAATTTTAAGCCCAGAGTAGTTTTTATACTTCCTGGACTTAAAATTATTCTATTAAATTGTTATATACTATACTTCATTTAAAGTCGAAGTATCAGATATATTATTATTGTTTTGTTGATATAAATCTGAATTTAAGTATAACTCAGGGTTATTTGATAATATAGGGTTTTGGGATATTAGTTGGGCCTGCTTTTGTATTTCTTTATTACGAGAAGATAGTAAAGTGTTTTTAATAGAATCTTCTTGATCTTGAGTAATAATACCATTTGATACAAGGCTATCTAATGGGGATTCTGAACCAATATTTGAATAGGTTGAAGAAGTGGTATTTAATGAAGAAAGATTGCTTTTAATAGAATTTTCTTGATCCTGGGTAATAGTATTATTTGCCACTAGACTATCCAATGCAGAATTAAATGTGCTATTAGTATTAGAATTCTGAAATGAATTTAAAGTACTTAATGCTTCAGGGCTAAGTTGAATTGAGTCCAATCCTAAACTTGAAATTGAATTATCCGTGTTATCTGAATTATCATCTGAATTTAAAAGTGGATTCTGAAAAATTTGATTATTTGTGTTTATATTATATAAGTATGGAATTAATGAACTAATGTCATTAGACATAATTACACTTCCTTTATAAATTATATTTTTTAAATTATCATACAAATTATCGTATAAATTATAATAAAAAGTATGATAATTAAAAAATGTTATTAAAATGTTTTCAATTTATTAATATTTTAATAATAGGAAAAGTCAGCACAACAGAAATAATTTTAAATTTATCCATATTATGTCTATTCTGTGTTTGAACTTCCTGTATCCTATTTTTTGTAATTCAACTTTAATTTTTCTTGTCCCGTAATTATTGCGGCCTGACTTGAATATATCTTCTATCATAGATATAAGAAGAATTATACTAGGAGATCAGAAGAGTGTTTGCAAATATTATTTACATATAAGGAATACCAAACTTTACGAATCATGAAATCAAAAGTACCAATTATTATATTGATACTTTTGTAATTAGATTATGAAATTTAATATGCGGGTTTATAGAGAAGCAAGAAATGTTTCGTATGTGTCTTCAAATGAGTCGTATGGGTAGGGATTTCCGCCATTTGTGCTCTTGCATTGATTGTCGCTGTATTCTTGCCCAATTGCAAAAAGTTCCCCAACAGTTATAGGATGTCCTGCATCACAAGCTACTTTACAAAAGGTATCCATGGGATCGTCTGCTGAACGGGTTGCAAGCAGTTTCTTTTTTAGCAAAGGGTCTTTTTTAGCATCAGAATAAAGTAGTTCCAGTTCAATAATCGCTTTGTTCATGATTACAACTCCTTACTTTAAATTAATAATATTATTATAGCACTTATATCAGCATTCAAGCTAATAGATGATAAGATATTGTTCTGTTGCAATAAACAAGTGATGATTTAGAGATAAAGAAGAGAAAACACAATAATTATTGGATATTTTCATCAGTATTCTGCAGATTGTTTAAAAATTAAAAATGAATTATTAGAGTATATAGTTTTCCAAGACAAGAAAGATTAGAATGGTTGTTTACTATATTGGAGAAAAAGATAAAAGCCATAGATGACTATTTTAGTAAAAGTTAATTCACAGTTCAAAGATTCTTCAAAGAAAAAGCCAGGGATAAAACCCCTGGTACAATGATTAATTAAAGGAAACAAAATATATGTTATTTAATATAGCAATCTGGTGGAAGTTTAAACACTGGGGATTCATCATCCCCAGTATAAAGTGAGTACCAACATATTGAAGGACAAATATCCTGGTCCATATAAAACTTAAATATTTTAACAACTTTAATACATTGATATCCTTATATGAATAGGATGTGCAGAATTTAAGTTATTATTCTGGAAATTTTAGGAGTTAACGATTTTACAATATCATGGCACTAATAACACAACTTTGTAGCGGAATCAATAAAAAAGTTTGGCATAGAAGGCTTGAATATATGACAAAATAAATAATATTACTAAGCAATTACAGGAATATGTAAAAACACTTATTAATATAGATACAGTAAATGTAGTAACTTGGGATGCAGTAATTCCAGCATAGGAGTGATGTGGATTGAAAAATAAGTTATATAAAGATTTACTTTTGATATTTATAATGGGTGCCTTATATATGGTACTTGAGGGGATTTGGCGTGGATGGACACACATAAGTATACTTGTAGTAGGCGGATTAAGTGCCTTTTTTATAGGAAAATTGAATGAGCATCCTAAATTCTATGATAGAAAAATGTGGCAGCAATGCGTGATTGGAACTGCTATAGTACTTATTCTGGAATTTGTATCAGGTATGGTACTCAATGTGTGGTTAAAACTCAATATATGGGATTACTCAAATACATGGGGGAATTTATACGGCCAAATATGTATACCCTTTGCTATATTGTGGTTTATGTTGGTTCCCTTTGCTATTTATGCAGATGATTATTTGAGATATAAATTGTTTCATGAGAAAAAGCCAGAAGGACTGATAAAAAATTATAGAGATTTATTTACAGGTAATTAGAGGGGATAATATATAGTTTTTATTTTGTCTAATATATTGAAATATGATAATATCAAATTATAGTTGTAAAATATTATAAATTAAAATATATTGCTTGATTAAAAACAACAGGGAGCATGTAATTATAAAGATAACTATAATATATGGAAGTAAAAGAACCGAAGTACCGAAAAAGCTTTGAAATAGTTGAACAAAAATTAAGTTTTTTGGGAATAATGAGTTTTTGATTTATATTTACCAAAAGATCTATCATCATTTTATTGTGGATGTTTTCAGTGCTGTTAAAAGGTAGATTTTGCTAATGATGCCTAATCTAAAAAATGCAGAGATAGTTTACTACCTATGTGCTGTAAATCATTTCTTAAGTTGCTTAATTTGTTTTTGGAGGTCTTTAATTTGGTTTTGCTTTTCTTCTAAAGACTTAAGGTTTTCTTGTTGGGATGCAATATTAAGTATATTAGCTGAAATAGCAGCTAAAAAATTACCCAACACGTTATTATCACTAGCTGATTTTCCATCTGTAAGGGTAAGTGCAACTAAATTTGCTAGAACAGATAAATCTTTAGGAGTTATTGAATCAAAAAGTGACATTATAATTCACCTCAGATTTAGTATATTAAAATAAATTAAGTATAGTGACACTTAAGATATATATGAATTTGAAGATAAGCTAATAATATACTTGGAATATTTTGAAAAAGAAAAAACCAGGGGTATCAAATCCCTGGAATGAGGTTTATAGTATGAAGTTAAACAAAATTTAAGTATGGAGGATTCATCATCTCCAGCATAAAGCAAGTATCAACATATTAAAGGATAAATATCCTGATTCATATAAAACCTTAATAACTTTAATACATTGATGACTTATACATTAGGATATGTAGAATTCAGGTTATTATGCTGGAAATTTAGAGATTTAGAAGAGGCAGAAGTTTTAGAAACAGATTGCAGCAAGCTTCAGAAGCAAGAGAAGAATATTAAGAGGAATATAAGCCATTGCAATGTTTATGTCAGTATAGCATTAGAATTTAGGGTAATTGCTTTTGCATAAATAGTAAGAGGTTGAGTTGGGCTGAATTTATATTATCTTATAATAGTACAGTGAATTAATTATTGAAAATTATTAATTCTATTTAAAAAAAGGAAAGAATTTTATATTTTTAAATAAAATTAAGCAGGAATAAGAAAAATTTTGTAGAATATTAAATGTAGAATACATAAATGTAGAATACATATTTGGAGATGATAAATTGAAGAATATATTAAAATATATACCTGGATTTAGGACGGGTGAAAAGTCTAAGATGATAGTTGCTTCAATATATTATATAACCTGTCCAATAGCACTTATTCCCAATTGGGGGTTATTTTTACTTTTTTTTACAGCACCCTTTGTGTTTTTTTGCGGTATGAGCGCATTTAAAAATAAATCTAAGGAATCGGCTGTAGTTTGCATAGTAGCTTTTATAATTATGTGTGTGGGAAGAGTTCTTATTTCATTAAAAAAATAATATAAAATATACCGTACTATTTTAATTGTAATTTTATAGTACTTTTATGCTCGCACTTCAAGAAATTGTACGATATAAAAATAAGTAACTGTCATCTGGGTGCTTATTTTTTACGTATAAAATGGATTATAAGGTGGTAAAGTAAGATATAAGAATATAAACACAAACAGGTGAATAGTATGATTGAAGATATGGGTGCATCAAAAATAATGGCAGTAATAATAAATATGATGTCAATAGTTATGCCTCTTTTAATAGTATTTATATTAATTATGATAGATAAAAACAACAAAGAATAATATATTTTTTCTTATATGCTTTTATTTAGTATAAATGACACAGTATTGTAACAATAGTGGTGTAAAGTAATAATTGAGCTAAGGTAAAACTTAGTGAAAAATTAAATAACCTATGTACAAATAAGCACTGTTAAATCAGTGCTTATTTTCATATTATTTACAGATTGTTTAAGAAGTAAATGGATAATTAACCAATATGACATTATGATGTCACAAGTAATTTATATAATAATAAGTGTCCTAAGGAAATGACCTTAGAGAAAATGAAAATAACATAATCATATATAAATATCAAAGATAATTTATGCAAAGGTAATTACCAGCTTTGTGTCTGCGGTTGCAGGGCACGTTAAATATAAGTGCAACCTCCAGAATATAATATGTTATATACAGAAAAGCAACCTTTAATTGCCATAAGTACTTATTAAAAGATAAGGAAGGCTAACAGTTTATTTTAATGCTTAAAATACTATCAAAAAATATTTAATTTGCTTTATCCAATAATATGTGTTATACTCTCTTAGTAACTTAAATTGAATAGTAATTAATTTAAACACGAATATATTTCAGTAAGTACTTAATAATATAGTATATTAATATCGAAATTTTATTTGGTTAGGTTTATTACAAAAAGTTTAAGAAAATAAAATTGGAGGTATTAGTATATGACTGGTACAGTTAAATGGTTTAATAGAGATAAAGGATTTGGATTCATTACAGGAGAAGATGGAAAAGATATTTTTGCACATTTTTCTCAAATAAATTCAGATGGTTATAAATCACTTGATGAAGGTCAAAAAGTTTCTTATGATGAAGGTAAGGGACAAAAGGGACCACAAGCAGAAAATATTACTGTTCTTTAATTAGTAAATATTTTATCCCTTAGATATATATCTAAGGGATTTTTGCTGTTTAAAATTGGATGAATATTTGAAATTTTATTTCATAGAAATTAATGCTTGATTTGGAAAATATTTACGTATATAATAATACTTGTCCTAAGATTAATACTTAGAGGGGAGAGTAGACATTTGGAGAATACCAGGTGTTTATTTTCTTATTAAAATAGATTCTATAATATTGGTATTAATTGAGATTATAGGTTATACTATAAATAAGAGGTGATTTACTTGGGACGTAAAAATATTAAAGGTAAGAATAGGGAATTAACTGATTTTAGTTATTTACTCAATAAAAATGAGGAAAAAAATGATAGTAATAAAATAGAGAAAGATGATGAGAAGAAGGATTAATTACCTTCTTTTTTATGTATAGAATAATAAAAAAGATGAACAAGATGGTAATGTAGAAAAATAGTGGAACCTTATTTTAATAAAAATAATAAAATAAATAAGGAGCTGGAGTTTAATGCAGTTACTGAATTGAATAATTTAGAGCTGACTGAAAGACAAAGGCTCTTTATATTTTTATCATATTATATATGCTGTTTGGTAAGTTAAGCCTGTGTATAGACTATAATTTTATAAAGTAATTGACTGAGAGACATTTTCAAATAATAGGATTTATATTGGTATTTACAGGATATTCAAAAAGTAAACAGTTAATTAACAAGTCTGACACTATGTTGCCACAGTTATTGGGTATCATAATAAGTACTCTAAGGAATAAACCTTAGAGAAAATAAAATATTTATGTAGAGCTCCTTAAAAGTGTACTATCAATTAATAAGCATCAGTAAAAACTGATGCTTATTAATATGTATTTCATAAAATAAATAATTTATATATTTATAAAAAGCACTTTCTTTTCTATACTGATTTGAGAAAGGAGGTGTTTTTTTATGTCTAGAATTGACAGAATATTGAAAGAAGTAGAAAAATTAAGAACTGACTTATTAAAGGCAATTAGGCAAAATGGAAATTTACTGGATTCAGAAATAATTGCTGAAAGTCAAAAGCTGGATTTGATCTTGAATGAGTACAGCAAGGCAATTAACAAAAGAATGGACAAGTAAAAAAGGGGAGGCTCCGGCCTCTCTTTTATAAACAACTAAGAAAATGTCCATAATTTATTTAATATATAATTAAACACACCTGTAATAGCGGTAGACATTAACTGAGATAATATTTTATTAAAGTGTAAGATATTAACTAAAAAAATTAAAATTATAGTACTAAGAATAAGTGATATTGAATTCACAATAATAAATTTAACAAATGAAGTACTTATATTTCCATTGGATTTAAACACCCAAAGCGTATTACAGATAAATCCATTTATGATTCCAAGGGAATATGCTGTAATATTTGAAGTTATATAGTTAATATCAATTTTTATGAGAATATTATAAACAATTAACGTTATGGCTGTATTTAAAGTTCCTGAAATAACATATTTTATAAATTGTTTTCTTTTTAATAATAAATTTAAAAACATTTTTTATCTCCATAAATACTTTTTATTCTTTATAATAAGTACTATTTTATAAAGAATTTTAAAACATTATTCTTAATGCTTTCTTAAAAAATAACGATCAATATATTAAAAGAGTAGTACATATTCTATTGGGATTGTAAAAGTTTGCAGGAATTTAAAGGTTAATGTAGAATACTAAGTTAAAAATACACGTTTTTGGAGGGGGATATACATGAAAAAGATTTTCACATCAACTTTTATAACTATTCTAATTTTAAGCTTCATAATAATGCCTTGCAGGGCAGATGACAGTATCAGACAAAAATATGTTAATTACAAGGGGGTAAAAATATATACTGAAGTTTATAATTATAAACCAAATGCAAATGAAGCAATTATATTCTTGCATGGGCTGGGTGGGAGTCATATCCATGGTCAATTTTTGTATAACCAAAGTAATCCGTATATGACAATAACGTTAGATTATTTAGATCATGGCAATAGCGGACATGTACCATCTATGTCTTGGAATACTCAGCTGGATTCAATAAAAGCAGTGTTAGATTCATATGGCATAAAAAAGGCACATTTAGTTGGACATTCTTTTGGAGCAGATACAGCCATGATGTTTGCCCAAAAATATCCTGATAGAGTAAAAGATATTATATTACTTGACAGAGCATATTATAATTACAAGGATCTTGAAAAATTTAATGTGACAGAAGATACCATGAACATTTTGGAGTATGAACCAGAATCCGGTTTGTCATATAATGAATTTCTACAATATATGGATATGTCATGGAATAATGATATTACTAAGACCTGGGACATCAATAAAGACGTATTGCTGCTTGCAGGAAACGGAAAAAATTTTACAGGAGATCCTTCGACTGGTACACCCTCTTTAGCAGGGATTATTTCAATGATTAAAGAAAATCCTTCAGAGTTTGGAATTGATCCTGACAAAGCTAAATTACTTCCAGATATTACAGAAAATAATGTATCAGATTTAGTTAATTTCTTAAAGAAAAAAAGTAATGAATTTGATGATGTTAATAAAAGGTTTAGTGTAATACAAACCAATTATGCTCATGGTGATATGGTTAGGGATCCTGATGCCATGGATGCAATGAGAAACTACGTTATCAATTATTTACAAAGTGGAGACAAACATATAAATAAGCCTAAAGATGGTTTTGATGAGAAATATAAACATTCAATTTATAAATATAATTTCCTTCACTAAAAATTTTTTAACTGATTTAGCTTTATAGATAAAGGGCATGTTTCAAAATAATATTTTGAAACATGCCCTCTGAATTACTTTAGATTACTTTAGATTTTGTTCATAGGCTTGAATCATTTTCTTTACCATATTTCCGCCTACTGAGCCAGCTTCCCTGGAAGTTAAATCTCCATTATAACCTTCTTTTAAGTTTACTCCAACTTCTCTTGCTGATTCCATCTTAAATCGGTTTAAAGCTTCTCTAGCTTGTGGTATTACTAATTTATTACTACTGTATGCCATAATATTCACCTCTTTTTATAGTAAACTTTACTGCTTACAATTAAAGTTTGTGCATTTTTATAAAAATTACTCCAGGTAATTAAATGGATACCAGGTTATAATTGTAAAAACTGAAATGTTCATAAAATATTAAAGAAGTAAATATTTATTTAATATATATGACACAGTATTGACACAGCTATTGCATAAAATAATAATTGTAACAGGCAAATAACTTAATTATATAGATCTCCCTTAAAAAAGTAAGCATTGGGAATGACCAGTGTTTACTTTTTAATAATTCAATAGATAAAAATATATTTATCAATAAATGAAGTTGGACAAGAAATCAATGCATTTATATGTTCAGGTGAATATATTATAATAATGAGAGAGGGGAGGAATGACTTTGAAAAAGACTTATGTTTTAGATACCAATGTTATTCTGTATTCATCAGGGGCTATATTGTCTTTTGAGGATGGGGATGTAGTCATACCTGAAGTTGTACTTGAGGAACTGGATGGATTTAAAAAGGACAAGAATGATCTGGGTGCAAATGCCAGACATGCGGCCAGATTAATAGACGGTTTTAGAAAAAAAGGAAAGCTTAATAGTGGAGTGCAATTGCCATCTGGTGGAAAGTTCAGAGTTGAAATGAATCATTATGATGTGGAGTTGCCTCCGGCTTGGGATAAGAGCAAGCCCGATAACAGAATAATGCAGGTATGTAAGGGTCTTAAGGAGCAGGGCGAAAATGTTTGTTTAATAACAAAAGATATTTTTGAAAGAATTAAAGCTGATATAATTAATATAGATGTAGAAGATTTTTATGAGAAGGTTGTTCCGGAAGATGAAAGCCAATATACGGGAAGAATAGATGTGTACACATCAAAACAAAACATAGCAAGTTTTTATAGAGATAAGTATATAGAAGCTGATAAGATTACTTGCTATAATGAAGAAACTGAAAAATATTTTGCACCGGTTCTCTATGTTAATGAATTTATTATAATACATTGCTTCGATCAGCCCAGACAAACTGCGCTTGGAAGATTTGACGGCAAAAAAATTGTCCAACTTTATTTTAAAGGTAGTTCACCTCTGGGAATAAATCCAAGAAATGTGGGTCAGAAGTTTATGTTAGAAGCTCTTCTTACAGATGCTGAAAAAGCTCCCCTTGTTATAATAAAGGGACCTGCGGGGACGGCAAAAACCTTTTTTTCATTAGCAGTTGGACTTCATAACATGATGGAGGAGGATAATAGAAAGTATAGAAAAATGTTGGTATGTAGACCCAATGTTACCATGGATGAAGATATAGGATTTTTGCCGGGTACGGAACAGGAGAAGATATTCCCTTTTATGAGACCCATATTGGATAATCTGGAGATACTAGTGGATTCTGATGAAAAAGAAAGATATAAGAATGAAAAAGAACTAGAAGATAAAGTGATGGAGTTATTTGACAGGAGAATTATAACTACGGAAGCAGTGGGGTATTTAAGAGGACGATCCATTACAAAAAACTGGCTTGTAGTTGATGAAGCTCAAAATTTAACTCCTAAACAGGTGAAAGCTATAATAACCAGAGTTGGAGCAGGCACTAAGTTATTGTTAATAGGAGATCCAGAGCAAATAGATCAGGCATTTTTGGATTCCAGATCCAATGGATTATGTTATGCCTCGGAAAAGATGAAAGGAAGTCATCTATGTTATCAGGTTACTTTAAAACATGATGAATGTGAAAGATCACCGCTGGCCTATGAGGCCTCTAAAAGATTGTAAATTGAAATAATTTTGAATATAATCATACCATATAAAGATACTTTGCTATGGGCATATTATATATTATCATAGCAAATATCTTTTTTATTTACCGTTTTTTTATGAAGTTTTTATATATTTATAATTATTTCTATTTAAAAATTTTATCGTTTATTGTACAATATTGAAAGATATAATTTTAATTTAACATATATTTTTTAGAAAGGAAAGGTTTAAATGCATGAAAAAAAGGAAAACAGCAGGTAAAAAAAAGAAGTCAGTTTGGAAACTGATATTTTGTTTTTTACTGTTTGAATGTATATTTACGGGAATTACTGTCCCTTTTTTGGTATTTTATGGTCCTTTTGATAATGTAAAGAGAACAGTAGTAGGTGCATCCATGACAACTTTAAGTCATCAATATATTGCAAAATTATTTTTATCAGATAATGATATACAAAAAATAGTGGCTGGGAATACAGCTGAAAATATAGAACAGGATAATGTAAAACCCTTAAGTTTTGAAAATAAACATGACAGCAGCATAGAAAGGGAAGACATAACTGATGGTAGAAAATTTAAGGGATACATATTGATAATTCATGATCCTACCAGGATTAAAGTTGGATACAGCAAGAAATTAGGAGTTGCAGGAGAACTTACAAGTAGAATAGCAAAGGACAATAATGCTGTAGCTGCCATAAATGGAGGAGGATTTAAGGATAGTTCCTCTAGTAACAGCAAGTGGACGGGTACAGGAGGAAAACCTACAGGTATACTCATGAGCAGCGGGAATATTGTTGCCAATGATATAAGTGATCCTAACCAGAAATTAGAGGTAATGGCAATTACAAGTAAAGGGCAGCTTTTAGTGGGAAATCACAGTTTGAATGAAATGAAAGAAAAAGGTGTTACAGAAGCTATATCTTTTGGACCTGCTTTAGTGGTAAATGGAAAGGGTACTATAAAATCCGGAGATGGCGGCTGGGGAATAGCCCCTAGAACTTCAATAGGTCAAAGGGCAGATGGAGCTATTTTGTTTCTTGTTATAGATGGACGTCAGACTAAAAGTGTAGGAGCTTCCCTCAAGGATGTTCAAAATATAATGATTAAATATGGTGCAATAAATGCTACGAATTTAGATGGAGGTTCTTCTTCTACCATGTATTACGAAGGAGAAGTAATAAACAATACCTGTGATCCTCTTGGCGAAAGATCCGTTCCATCTGCTATTTATGTAAAGCCATAGAAACTTATTATATAATTATTAAAGGGGAGTGTGAGATGAAAGTTTTTAAAAGAATTATTGTTTGGGTAGCTGTATCACTGGCAATACAATTTGCAGGATTATTTTATATAAATAATTATTTCTTATCTTCTCAAACCGAAATAAAAACCAAAAAGGTTTTAAAAAGTGAACCTAAAAAAGAAGATGCAGTTATAAAAATACCACAGGATGCTAAAAATGTTAGCGTTTCCTTTGATGGCAAATATCTGGCTTACTACCAGGGAGATATTTTAAAAGTTGTAGATTCAAAAACTGGCGATGAAAAAAATGTAGAATTTAAAGATGGAGTGAAGGTGTCTTTTTATAAATGGCTTAAGGATAGAAATAGAATGCTTATAGCAGAAAAGGAAGATTCTAATGGAAGTTCCAAATTTAATTTGTCTTATTATGAGGCAGATAAGGATATAAAAGAAGATATAAAAGAATTGGATTGGTCTGATAAAAATGCTCAAATTGATGATATACAGGAATCTCCTTTTACAAATGTAATATATGTTAAAATGGAAAGTAAAGGACGAAGGACCAATATATACAGAATAAATATAATGAATGACATGCAAAAAATATCTACAAGATCTTATATAATAGGTAAAATTGGAATTTTATCCCTGGATGACAAGCTTATATATGGAGATGATATATATCATAATATATATGTTACAGGCAGAGAAAATCCTATTACCATTAAAGGAGTTAAAAATCCCACATGGATAGGGTCGGATGAAAATGATAAAATCTATATAGGGGATGAAGAAAACGGCAAGATATCAAATATTTATTATGGTAATATAAATACAGATGAAAATAATTACGGAAACATAAATTTGAATCAATCTGTAGATAAAGATGACATATTCGTAATGCCTTCAGGAAAGATATACATAAATGACAACCTAAAAGGAGTTGTCACTGAAGTGGGAACTGGAAAACAGTATACATATAAGGGAAATTTCATACAAATATTTGAAGGTGGAATTGCATCCATAAGTAATGGTCAATTGGAAAAGGCATCATTAAATTAAAAAGGGAAGGAATGAAATATTTGACTGAAACTATATTAGATAAAATACTTATCATACCTGCTATACTTATTGGATTTGCATTTCATGAGTTTGCACATGCAGTTATAGCAGATAAATTGGGAGATAAAACTCCTAAATTTCAGGGAAGACTTACATTAAATCCATTTGCCCATGTGGATATTATAGGATTTATAATGATACTATTGGCGGGGTTTGGGTGGGCAAAACCAGTTGAAATCAACCCCAATGCCTTTAAAAACAGGAATGCGGATGATTTAAAGGTATCCATTGCAGGTCCGCTGGCAAATTTGATAATAGCCTTTTTAGCTGCCATCTTGGTGGTGTTATTATATAAATTTGGAGGATTGTCCATAGGAACTTCTTCAACTTTTAACATATTGACTAAGATTATACTGTATATCGTCAATATAAACTGTATGTTATTTGTGTTTAACTTAATACCAATACCCGGGTTAGATGGATTTCATATATTAAGAGATATTTTCCCTTCATTATTTTATAAGATATCGGGCAGTATATACAGATATCAATTTATTATATTGGTGTTATTTGTAGCTACTCCACTGGCAAGATATATAGTGGGTGTTCCATCTTTTATGATATATCGGGCTTTTATCAATATAGCCAATAGCATATTTTAAATTTATCTTTCACTGTGAATTGCATAATAATGATTTATTTCTTCAAATATAGATTGAACGCCGTTTCCCCAGTTTTCATCTTCAGCATATTTTTTACCTATCCACATAAAAGGGTTATTTTCTTTTGGTTTGTCTATGGATAAGTTTATAATTGTACGGGCAGCTATTCTGGAGGAATCCCGTATATTAGTGTTGTATTCCTGCCAGCTGTGATATACATTAAAGGGATTGTTGGCTATTTTGTAAGCATTGGATGTATTTACGGGGACAAAGTTTTGTTCCTGTCCGGTTATGGCAAATAATAAAATGGGGTTTAAATTAAATTCCTTTGAGGTATTAATTATGGTAGAGAAATAGGGTTCTCTACATAGTAGTGAATTTCGAGTGCTTAAATAAGATTTTAATTTATTTTCATCTATATTTTGATATTTCAGGTATTCAGGAAGATATATATTGGGAAAGTTTCTTTTATAATTTTCTAGAGTTATTTTATCGATGAAATCTTCTAAATGGATACTGTCAATTTGGGAAAAATCGATTATATTAAAGGGTGATTTCAAAATTAGCTGTCCCAATATACCAATAGTTAAAATAGAGGCAGTAATGATTGTTAAAAACTTTTTTGAACATTTTAACTGAAAGGGCAGGGGATGATTAAAAGTATTTTCATCCTGCCCAGTTGATGTGGGAAATGCTCCTATTTTAACATTTGAGTTTCCTTTTAAAATTGAAATATGTTCTGTATTTTTTTCATAATTACTTAAATCGATTTCTCTAATTTTGTTCTCTATATTATTGTTTACCCACTGGGTAAGCTCCCTTTTGAAATTTTTTTTGATGAATTCATTTTTCATACAACAGTTAAATATGTCATACATGAAGATGGATTTTTTGTTTTGGAAAAGAGTTGTTTTTAAAATATCTAGTTTTATGGTTTGTCTATAATTTTCAGGAAGACCATTCAAATTGATATCTAAAATATGATGTATAGTATTGGACAACATTTTTGCTTTCTCTTTTGAATCAACTTTAAGATATTTTTTGTTAATATAATTTTTAAGAATTTCTATATCATCTTTACTGATTATCTTCTTGTTTTTAAGTTCTTCTACAAAGTATTCCATAATTTTCACAACCCGAATATTATTATATAATATGATTAATTTTCATTATCGTATATTGTAAAAAAAACTTTAATAAAATGTATTTTGAAAATATTATTGACAGTTTTTATATTAAAATAGATAATATATTTTGTGCTTAATTAATAAACATAAAATATATGTATTACATCTTTAGCTAAAATAAGCTATGTGTTGTAAATAGAGGAAGGGAATTTTGTAATATGAGACTTAGAAAAAAATGGTGGGCCAGACCTAAAATGGAATCTAGCCCTTTTGTTATAACAGAACCTGAAAAATATAAGGGCAGGTGGAGTGAAGAATTCAAAAATAATAATGAAATATACTTGGAATTAGGATGTGGAAGAGGACAGTTTTTATGTACCCAAGCCATGAGCAATATGGATATAAATTATATAGGAATTGATTTAAAGGATGAAGTTTTAATATATGCACTGAAGAAAGTAGAAGAAAATGAAATAGAAAATGTACGGATAGTACCTATGAATATAAGTGGGATTGAAACAGTTTTTTATAAGGAGGAAATTGGAAGAATATATATAAATTTTTGCAATCCATGGCCTAAGAGAAGACAAAAAAAGAGAAGGCTTACTCACACTGTATTTTTAAATATGTATAAGAATTTTTTAAAGCCAGGAAGTGAAATATGGTTTAAGACAGATGATAGGGGACTTTTTGAAGAGTCTCAGGAGTATTTTACAAAGAGCGGGTATAAAATAGAGTATTTAACCTATGATCTGCATAGCAGCAGTAATTTACATGAAAATGTAGCTACGGAATATGAGGGAAAATTCACTGCACTTGGCATGAAGATTATGTTTTTGATAGCTAAGGTGATATAATCAGCGTGAATATATTTCATAAATTTAGCAAGCTTTTAATATTTCATAGATTTTAAATATATAATATGTTAGTATATAGATAATTATGTATTAACAGGGGGAATATTGAACTATGGGAAATAAAATGTCATTGCATCATAAACTAATTGGTATATTAATATTACTAGTTGTAATACCACTGCTTATAATGTCGCTTTTCTCTTTTTTCATCTCGTCTAGAATTGTAAATGATAATGCAGATGAGATGACTTATCAAATATCAAATGAAAAAGTTTCATATATAGATTTACATAGCCTTTCATTGAAAGAGGAGTTACAATCATTGTCAATTAATAAAGATGTGCTTTCACAAAATGGAAGCGATGTGATCAATGCACTGGGAAGCATAACACAAAGTAATAAAGATATAATGCAGTCATATTTGGCTGATGAGACTAAACAGATGACGGTATATCCTGAAACTGTTAAATTGCCTGAGGGATATGATCCTACATCCAGGCAGTGGTATAAAGACGCAATGTCTGCAAATGGACAGATATCTGTGACTGAACCCTATAAGGATGCTTTTACGGGTAAAATTATCATAACCATTGCTAAAAAAGTAAGTCTTAATGATGGGAAAAAGGGGGCTGTGGGCTTTGATATCGATCTATCCACATTAAGGGACAAGCTATCTGCAACCAAGGTGGGTAAAAGCGGGTATGCCATATTGGTTTCAACCGATGGTACAATTATTGCAGATTCCGATAAAAGCAAAGTAATGAAAAATATAAAAGGAGAAATTCCATCGGGACAATCTATTTTAAGTGAAAAGCATGGAAATATAAAGTATGGAAGTGGAAAAGAAGCAAAAATAGCTGGATTTAATCAGTCAAAAGAAACTGGGTGGATAGTTGTAACTGTTATTCCCAGAACTGATTATGCTCAGGGATTAAATGCTAGTGTTACCACAGCCCTTATAGTTCTGCTAGTTATGGTAATAATAGCAGTTATATGTGGAGTATTTATTGCAAAATATGCAACTAATCCTTTGACACAAATACAGAAATTTGCTAAAAGATTATCAGAGTGTGATTTTAGTACTCCTATAATTATAAAGAGAAAGGATGAGTTTGCGGATACAGCATTTTCACTTAATACAGCTCAGAAAAATGTGAAATCATTAATTAAGACCATAATTGATAATTCTGAAAATATGAGTGCCTCAAGTGAAGAACTTTCGGCAACTGTTCAGGAAATGACATCTAAATTTAAAAATATAAACAACTCCATAAATAATATAGTAAATGGTTCCCAGGAGACAACAGCTTCAGCTGAAGAAGTTACCGCATCTGTAGAAGAGATAGATTCTAATATAAATCAATTGTCAAACCAGGCTATGAATGTAAATAACAATGCAAATGAATCTAAGGAAAATGCTCTTTCTGTTCAAGAAAATGCTCAAAATGCAATAAAGGAATGTAAAAGCATCTATCAAAATGAACAGACAAATATATTAAAAGCTATAGATGATGGAAATGTGGTTTCAAAGATAAAGGAAATGGCGGATGTAATAGCAAATATTGCAGAGCAAACTAATTTACTGGCATTAAATGCAGCTATTGAGGCCGCAAGAGCAGGTGAACATGGAAAGGGATTTGCGGTAGTTGCTGAAGAAGTGAGGACATTGGCGGAACAATCTTCAGAAACAGTTTCTACAATTCAAAATGTTGTAGTAAAGGTTCAAGATGCCTTTAAAAATCTTTCAAATACTAGCCATGAAATTTTAAAATTTATTGATCAAAATATAAATGTTCAATTGGATAATTACTTGAGTACTGGAGAAAAATATTATGGAGATTCTCAATTTACATCTGACTCTTTAAAACAATTATCCTTAATGACGGAGGAAATAAAGAATACAGTAAATGAAGTGACCAAGGCAATTAGCAATATGGCTGGTATTGCACAAAAATCTTCAGAAAGTACTAATGAAATTCAGGATATTATAAATGATGCAACGCAAGGCATGATACAGGTTGATAAAACTGCCAGGGATCAATCTAATCTGGCCCAAAAACTCAATGAAGTCATTCAAAAATTTACAATTTAATTTTATGTGGAGGGTGGATTAATATCATCCTCCACATAAAAAATTAAAACTGGTTATTATATAACCAGTTTTTTAACATATAGATCCTTTTCTTTTTTTAAATCCAGAAATCCTCCATCGTCAAGGAGCAGTGGTTTTGTTAAGTCATTTATGTGAACCTGAACTACCTTGTACTTTCTTCCATTATTTAATAATACATTTTCTCCCATGAAGTAATTTATTGTATGATTTAAAAAAATATTGCAGTATTTACAATCAAGCTTTCCAAGGCTCTGCTCTTGAATAATCTTTAGAGCTTCAAAGGGACCATCCACTTTTTTATAGTATCTGCTAGAATTGACTTCATCAAATAAATCTGCAATGGCTATTATTTTAGCAAAGGTATGAATCTTATCTCCATCTATAGCCAATGGATATCCAGAGCCATCCATTTTTTCATGATGCATGAGTATTCCATAACTTACAGATGGATCTAAGTAATGAATACCTTTAATAAGATTATAACCTATAACTGGGTGGGTTTTAAGTATTTTATGTTCTTTAGAAGTAAGAGAACCTTTTTTATTTATTATGTCACTGCTTATTTTAGTTTTACCAAAGTCGTGTAATATAGCGGAATAAGTCAATAAATTTATTTCCCGTTGATTGAGATTCAACCATTTACCAAGTATAAAACTTATAGCGGCTACATTTATGCTGTGTCTGTAGATGGTGTCATCTCCGCTGCCGTAAAACACAATATTTCTAATAACTATTCCTGTTGATTTAAATTCTTCCTGTATTTTTTTTGAAAAAATTCTTATTTCATTCATCTCAGGAACTTTTAAATTGGATATGTTATTAAATATATATTTTAGACTTAAAGAAAATTCATTAAAATCATTTTCCATTTTTTGTATTGCATTTGATTGTAACATTAAAGGACTATCAGAATCACCTTTTACATAAACATTCACCTTATCAACAATATAGTTTTGTCTTAAATTATTTATAGTGGATTCTGTGATAACAATATTTTTAGCTAATAACATTTTATCCTCAAAAACTATATCATCTGAGGACATCATTCCAGGTTTTAATTCATCAATTGGTAGGGATCTTTTTTCCCATAACATATTGTCTCACCTCATATATTATTAATTTAGAAATATATAGCAATTAAATATTTTATCGTCATATTTTCATAATTCTAAATATGTTTGAGGCAAAATAATATCAATTTTTAAAACTGTGAATTGGAGCGGGAATCCTTCCACCCCTATTTATGAAAATTTCACTGGAGAATTTACTTACAGGCATTATGGGGGCTCTGCCAAGAAGACCTCCGAAATTGGCCTCTTCCCCTACAGATTTATTGTAAACGGGAATTAATCTTACAGCAGTTGTTTTACTGTTTATCATTCCAATGGCGGCTTCATCTGCAATTATGGCAGATATGGTGGATTCAGGTGTGTCACCTGGTATTCCTATCATGTCAAGTCCTACAGAACATACACAGGTCATAGCTTCTAATTTTTCTAAATTAAGGGAACCTGCATTTACTGCGCTTATCATCCCTTCATCTTCACTTACAGGTATAAAGGCACCACTAAGCCCTCCAACTTGGGAGGCAGCCATTATACCACCTTTTTTAACGGCATCGTTTAAAAGGGCGAGAGCTGCTGTTGTACCTGGACATCCACAGCTCTCCAGTCCCATTTCTTCAAGAATTCTTGCAACACTATCTCCTACAGCAGGTGTTGGGGCCAGAGATAGATCAACTATACCAAAGGGGACATTTAATCTTCTAGAGGCTTCACCGGCCACCAATTGACCCATTCTAGTTATCTTAAAGGCAGTCTTTTTTATAGTTTCAGCTACTGCATTAAAACTTCCACTCTTTACCTCTTCCAATGCGGATTTTACAACACCGGGACCGCTAACACCTACATTTATTATTGCATCGGCCTCTCCAATGCCGTGAAATGCTCCTGCCATAAAGGGATTATCCTCAACAGCATTTGAAAATATTACAAGTTTGGCACATCCTATGCTGTCATCTTTTCTAGTGAGATAAGCAGTTCTTTTTACTATCTTTCCCATATCCTTTACTGCATTCATGTTTATTCCTGCTTTTGTAGTTGCCACATTTACTGAAGAGCATACTTTTTTGGTGGATGCCAGTGCTTCCGGTATAGATTCTATAAGTATTTTATCACCTTTGGAATAACCTTTATGTACAAGTGCTGAAAAACCTCCAATGAAATCTATACCGAGAGTTTCGGTGGTTTTATCCAAGATTTTTGCAAATCCTACATAGTCTGTATCTGAAGTTGCTTGAGCTACAAGGGAAATAGGGGATACGGATACTCTTTTGTGTATTATCGGTATACCATATTCTGTTTCAATTTGTTCTGCAGTTTTAACTAAATTTTCAGCATACCTGGTTATTTTATCATAGATTTTTATCCGTGCTTTATCTCCGTCACTATCAATACAGTCCATAAGGGATATACCCATGGTAATAGTCCTTATATCCAGGTTTTCTTTGTCTATCATATTTATTGTTTCCATTATATTTTTAGTATTTATCATTTCATTCACACCCCAGTCTAAATTTCTTGCATAGAAGTAAATATGTCTTCCCTTTGAATTTTAACTACAACACCTATTTCTTTAGCTTTGTTTTCAAGAGCATTTTTTATACTTGTAAAATCTGTTTTCATTTTACTTAAGTCTACAAGCATTATCATGGTAAAATAATTTTCTATTAGAGTTTGGTTAATATCCAAAATATTTATATTATTTTTAAATAATACGGAAGTTATTTTGTAAATAATACCTACCTTATCTTTTCCAAGTACTGTTATAAATGCGTTCATTGTTCTATCCATCTCCTTAATATTTAGTTGAAAGCTTTCACTGGAAGATAACCATTTATGGGAGAAAATAAAAAGAGATTAAAATAAAATTAATCTCTGGTAAACAAGACTTTAAAATAGTAAATACTAAGCTCTACTATATTAAACATAAAGTCCCCTGTCCCTTTTACCTGAGAGTTTCGCTATAATTAGCTTTCCCCTTCGGCGCTCCTTAAGAGTCTCTCCAGAGGCTTGTCCGACAACGGTTTATAAACTATAAAATAAACATATTCCGTTAACTTCATCCAGCCTATTAAATTGTTAAGGTGATTATAACATGTTTTATGGATTAATTCAAATACAGTTTTGCAGCAAAAAATAAAAAAGTTACTCAGCTTATTTAAGGGCTCAGCAACCTTTCTGTTTTATTATGTTATTTTGCCTTTTTAGCAGCAGCTAGTATGGCATCAAAATTCGGTTGATTTGTAACTTCGGGAACGTATTCTACATAAATAATTTTATTTGTGCTGTCCGCTACAAAAGCAGCTCTAGCTAAAAGACCCAAATCATCCATATATGTGCCAAAGTTTTTACCAAATAATCTGTCCTTAAAGTCTGATGCTGTAATTACATTTTTTATTCCGTTAGCAGCACACCATCGGTTTTGAGCAAAAGGCAAATCCATGGATATTGTATATACAGTCACACCGGGAATTTCCGATGTTTTCTCATTGAAAGTTCTGGTTTCTAAATCACAAACAGGTGTATCTATAGAAGGTACTGTTAAAAATATTCTAACTCCCTTTGTATCTTTTAAAGAAATGGTATCCATTGCGTTATTTATAACAGCAAAGTCAGGTACTGTATCACCTATTTTAAGAGTATTGCCAGAAACCTTTACAGGTTTTCCTTGAAATTTTAATTTCATATATATCCCTCCAAACAAAAAATACTAATTAATAATTATTATCTATTATAATAGCACAAATGTACAAAATATGCAAATTAATTATAATTTAAATTTAATATGTAAATTTAATGTATAATATTAATTGAAACAACAGTTAAAATCAAATTTTCTTTAGAAGGTAGGAGTTTTAAGATGGAAGATTTAGGAGGAAAGGTAGCTGTAATCACTGGAGCATCAAGGGGAATAGGGAGGAGTACTGCTGTAAATATGGCAAAGTGCGGCGCCTGTGTAGTAATAAATTTTAAGCAAGATGAAAAGGGAGCATATAAGACTCTGGAGATGGTTAAGCAAGCAGGATCTTTGGGAGTGGTTTTACAGGGAGATGTGAGTTTATACAGTGATGCTGAAAGGATAATAAAAAATACTATAGATAAGATGGGTAAAATAGATGTACTGGTAAATAATGCGGGAGTTTGTCATATAGGACTTTTTGTAGATATGCAGCAGGATGAATGGAATTCTATAATAGATGTTAATTTGAAGGGAATGCTCAACTGTACCCATTGTGCATTAAAATACATGATTCCAAGGAAAAGTGGTTCTATAATAAATATTTCATCTATGTGGGGAAATGTGGGTGCTTCTTGTGAAACAATTTATTCTGCCACTAAAGGAGCAATAAATCTTTTTACTAAATCTCTTGGAAAAGAAATGGCACCATCTAATATTAGAGTAAATGCAGTTGCGCCAGGGGTAATAGATACCCAAATGAATTCTTGTTTAAAAATTGAAGATAAAGAAAGTCTATTGGAGGAAATACCTACAGGAAGATTTGGAAGCGGTGTTGATATAGCAAAGGCAGTGTGCTTCCTGGCAGGAGAATCATCATCATATATAACGGGACAGGTAATAACTATAGATGGAGGAATGTCATAATTGGGTGATAGATCTTGTCAATTTTTATATAGGTCAATTATTTTTATAAAGTAAGCTTTAAATTGAACGATAAATAAAGAATATGATATGAAAGATTTAATTTAATGAATAGGTGAAATGCAATTAAAATATTATTAATAAAATAGGATGATAATTATGTGTAAAGTTATAATATTGGACGATATGGCTTATATAAGATATAGGGTAAAAGATACACTGGAAAAAATAGGAATTGAAGTATATGAGTCAGGAACTTCTTTTGATTTTTTTAACAAGTTATATGATAAAAAAAAGGAAATAAGTTTAATAATATTGGAAGTGGGACTTAGTAACGAGGACGGCTTTGAAGTGCTTAGAAAAATAAAGGCCAGAAATTTAAATATTCCCATAATGATACTTACAAAGATGAATACCAGAAGTGCATTTATAAAATGTATAAAAGAGGGAACTTCAGAATACATATTAAAACCTTTTGATAATAAAGTGCTGCTTGAAAGAATAAATAATCTTATAAAGTCCAGTAAGGATAAAGGTGAACAAGGTGAAATAATATATTTGAATTTTCAACAATATATTACAAAACAAATTATCAAAGCTAAAGCTGAAAATACGAAACTTTCGGTTATAATGGTGAGTTTGATAAAAAAATATGCTACAGAAATGGATGAAAAAATAGATGTAAAGGACAACTATCTTATCTTAATGGATTCTCTTTATGAAAAATTAAGACCTATTTTCAAAACACCAGATTTATTTGAAAAGTATGGATTTTCTACTTTTGTAGGTGTAATTCCCCAGTGTCAAAGGAAAAAGGTACTTTTTATTATCAATAAGATCAATGAAATATATAATAAAATAAAAGCAATAGATGAAAAATATAGTGAATATCATATTGAATACAGTTATGTGACTTTTCCTGATGATGGAAAAGACAAAGACCAGCTGCTGGATAAATTGACATCCAATATTAAGATAAAGATAAACAAAAAATAAACTAGCTTTTTATTGAAAATTGCTTTATTATTAAAATAGGTGTAAATTAAGTTGTTTAAGGGAGCTGAGTATATGATAAATTCATTGGTATTTGGTATGGTAACTCTGGCTTTTGGAATTATACCTAAAATAGTGAAACCTAAAAAAATTAACTCTTGGTATGGGTATAGAACTAATATCTCCATGAAAAATCAGGATACTTGGAATGAAGGAAATAGGTATTCCACTAATGAATATATATTAGCAGGAATTATTTTAATTATTCTAGGTAATATAGGTTATTATTTTCTTCAGGGTAAAGGTTATTTAGTTCCATTAATAGGCTGTATACCTGTTTTAATATTTACAGTATTTACTACGGAAAAGCATTTGAAAAATACATTTGATGAAAATGGTAAAAGAATTGATGAATCCAAAAATTTAAAACGAAATAGTGTAAATGATTGATAAATTTATTCAGAAAAGGAATCTTAAAAAAAATATAAGATTCTTTTTTATTTAAGCAGAAAATTCAAATCGGTTTATTTTAGAGGGAACTCATCTTTTTAAAAGAATGAGTTCCCATAAACATTACCTATACTTTTACATAGTCTGAATGAACATAGCCAATTATAGATCCTACCTGAACTTTATACCAGCGGCCGTCAGTACTTAAAATTGTAACTTTACTTCCATAAGAGAGAGTTGCAAGAACACGACCTGTCCATGGATTGTCTCTTAAATTTAATTTTGAAGATTTGTTGCTTAAAGTTACAGTCCCAACTTTGGTATTCACAGTGCCAGCTGTACTTTCAGATACAGATTTAGAAGTACTTATATAATTGGAATATACATATCCGGTTTTACCATTTGCATTTACTTTATACCAGTTGCCACTGGTTTCTAGGATATTTACGGAAGTCCCATTTAAAAGAGAGCCAACTATAGAACCTTGGGGTGATGTTCTTAAATTCAAGGCAGAAGAACTATTGCTTAATTTAACGTAACCCGTTTTTGAAGATGTTGTGCCTCCAGAAACTTGACCTGATGAATTAGTGGCAGGCTGTTCACTAGAAGTATTGGTGCTGCTGCTTCCGCCTGAACTTATGTATGTAGAATTTACGTATCCATAAGAAGAGTTAAATTTAATTTTATACCAACTTCCTACAGTGCCCACTATTTGGACTGATTGTCCCTTTCTTAAACTTCCAAGTATTCCAAAGGAAGTGCCTGCGCCATTTCTTATATTCAAGGCTGAACTGCTATTTGAAATATTTACAATTCCGCTTTGAGAAGTACTTGCAGAAGTACCTGTACTTATGGAAGAAGCAGGAGCAGATTGTTTGCCATCTCCCACATATATGTATCCTTTAAGATATAAATTACCTCTATTTTTTATTGCTTCCTTTGAAAGGGATTTTATATTTCCATCATAATTTCCTCTTATGTTAAAATTGCCCTCGTTAAAATATACTGTATCTCCATCCACTTCTTCTACAAATCCTACATGACCGTAACCAACCCTACCGCCGCCCCATACTATTATAGAATTTGCCTTTGGTTCTGAACCGTAGGAATATATATTATCTTTGGCATTGGCATACCACCAGTCTACTGCATTCCCGTAGAATTCTGAAGGCAGTGAAATTCCAAGCTTTTCAAGGACTCTTCCATATGTAAACCAGGTGCATTGTCCTGTGTATCCGCATTTGGCAAATATATTTCCTACTGCAGTGTATGCACTACTTTGAATATTTGGTAAAATACCAGCGGCATGTACAGTATTCATTACATTTTTATTATTCATAAGAGCTGCAGAAATAAAAAAAGCAAAGACTAATTTCTTATACTTATTCATGCTGTGTCCTCCTGAAATTATAAATTAATCTAAAATTATCAAACCATGATAATTATCGTAACTAATTGAAAATAATTTAGTCTAATTGTACTATATTTTCTGGAAATATTCCATAAAATTGAATAAATTTTCTATAACAGCCATTGGATAAATTTTAAGTTTGCTGTTGACATAAAAAAGAAACCTGTTATAATTAAGGACAAATAGATTTTGCATTGATTTATAGTACGAAGTTAATGTACTGTATGATTTTATTATTATCAATAATGGAGGTAAAGGCAAAATGAAAAGTATCATTGGAAAGGAATTGAAAGCAGCAAGTAAAAATTATTATTACTTTACTTTTAGCTGGGGCTATTTTTATTTTAGCGCTAGTTACTTTTGCTTTCAAAAAAAAATAAACCCTTTTCTAATGAGTAGATACAGTTATACATGTTGATTAAAGACTTTTTGCATATTAAATAAAAGTGTAATTGGTTAATTTTAGGCAAGACTCATTAAGGGTCTTGCCTTTTTTATTTTTAAAATTTATTTACAGGAGGAGTTTATGATGATTGTGATTATGAAACCAAAGTCACCAATGGAGGAGATAATTAACTTGAAACAAAAAATTGAAGGTGAAAACAATATATCGGTAAATGTAATACAGGGAAAAGAATATTGCCTGCTGGGTCTTATTGGAGATGCTACAGAGGTTGATGCGGATAAAATTAGAGCTAATGAATTTGTGGAAAATGTAAAAAAAGTACAGCAGCCTTATAAATTATCCAACAGATTGTTTCATCCGGATAATACCGTGGTGAAAATAAAAAATGAGTCTATAGGCGGAGATGAATTAGCTGTTATAGCGGGACCCTGCTCTGTGGAGAGTGAAGAGCAAATTGTAAGTATTGCAAAAGATGTAAAGAAAAGCGGAGCTAAGTTTTTAAGAGGGGGTGCTTTTAAACCCAGAACTTCGCCTTATAGTTTTCAAGGGCTTAGAGATAAAGGATTGGAACTTTTAAAAATAGCGAAGGAAGAAACAGGTCTTCCCATAGTAACAGAAATTATGTCCATTGATATGATAGATAAGTTTGTTGAGGATGTAGATGTAATACAAGTTGGAGCAAGGAATATGCAGAACTTTGAACTTCTAAAACAGCTGGGAAAAATAAAAAAGCCTATTTTGCTGAAAAGAGGAATTTCAGCCACTATTGAGGAGCTGCTCATGTCTGCGGAGTATATAATGGCCGGCGGAAATGAAAATGTAATACTTTGTGAAAGAGGAATAAGGACTTTTGAAACTTATACAAGAAATACCCTGGATTTAAGTGCCATACCGGCTATAAAAAAATTAAGCCATCTTCCTGTAATAGTAGATCCAAGCCATGCAGCGGGAATCTGGTGGATGGTGGAGCCTTTGGCTAAAGCAGCAGTAGCAGTGGGAGCGGATGGACTTATGATAGAAGTTCACAATGATCCTGCAAATGCAAAATGTGACGGACAGCAGTCCATAAAACCAAAGGTATTTCAAGAACTTATGGAAGATATAAACAGAATGATAAGTGTAAAGATGAATAGGGAATACGAGGTTATAAATGTATAGAAGCACATATTGAAAGGAGAGATACAATTGGAGGATTGTGACTTTGGGGATTCTGACTTTAATGTAAATATAGCTGTGGTGGGAATGGGACTTATTGGAGGTTCCTATGCTATGGCACTTAAAGCTTTAAATCCCAGATGTATAGTTGGAATAGATAAGGACAAAAAGACTTTAAATGAAGCTTTAGATATGGGTATTATAGATATGGCATATGAAAGTGGTGGAAGATTTTTAAAAAAAATTGACTTGATTATAATAGCTCTTTATCCTAAAGATACGGTGAAGTTTGTAAAAGATAATCTGCAGAACTTAAAAAGAGGAGTACTTATAACAGATGCCTCAAGTGTAAAAGAATATGTGGTTAGCAGTATAAATTTATTTTTACCTGAATATATGGAGTTTGTTCCAGGTCATCCCATGGCAGGCAGGGAGTCCAAGGGGATAGAGTTAGCTTCAGCAGATATTTTTAAAAAAGCCAATTATATAATAACACCAAGCTCCAGGAATACTCCCAAGGGTCTCAATATGATAGATAAAATGGCAAGAAAAATAGGATGCAGCAATGTGACTTATGTAAGTCCTGAAGAGCATGATAATGTAATTGCCTTTACCAGTCAGCTCCCACATGTTGCAGCTGTTTCCCTTATGAATTCCTATGATGAAAATTCTATAAATAATATGGAATTATTCATAGGAGGAAGCTTTAGGGATGCCACTAGGGTGGCACAAATCAATTCTAAACTGTGGAGTCAGTTATTTATAATGAATTCAGATAAATTAGTAGATGAAATAGAAAAATTTCAAAAAAGTATTGATGAATTAAAAATGGCCGTAATATATAAAGATGTGAACAAGATAGATGATATTTTTGAAAATGCAGTACATAGGAGAAAAGATATAGTTAAAAGACAAGGATAGTGATTTTATGAATATTATTGATATTGCTCTTAAAGAAAAATGCTATAAAATTTATATAGAAAGAGGAATTTTAAAATCCGCAGGAGAAAAACTAAAATCTGTATACAGGGATAGAAGTATAGTTGTAATTACTGATCATAATGTAGAAAAATTATATTTGGATGCATTGAAAAAATCGCTTTTAGATAATGGATTTAAGGTGAATACAATATCCATAGCACCGGGAGAAAAGAGCAAAACTCTGGGCGTATTGGAAGAAGTGTATGAAAAACTATGTAAATTTAACACAAGAAGAAGTGATATTATAGTTTCTCTTGGAGGTGGAGTGGTAGGTGATTTGGCAGGTTTTGCCGCGGCCACTTATTTAAGGGGTATAAGGTATATTCAGGTCCCAACTTCAATTCTGGCTCAGGTAGACAGCAGTGTAGGGGGAAAAGTAGCTGTGGATTTGCCCTGGGGGAAAAATTTAGTTGGAAACTTTTATCATCCAGATGCAATATTTATAGATCCGGAAGTACTTATATCCCTGAATGACAAGTTTTTTAGTGATGGAATGTCAGAGGTTATAAAATATGGGTTTATACGGGACAAAAGCATTTTGAAGGATTTAAACTCTTATTCAAAGAAAAACGAGACTTTAGATAATATGGAAAATATAATATACAAATGCTGTAACATAAAGAAACAATTAGTGGAAACAGATGAAAGAGATTTAGGGGATAGAATGATATTAAATTTTGGACATACGCTTGGACATTCTTTAGAAAGATATTATGATTATGGAAAATACAGTCATGGAGAAGCTGTTTCCATTGGCATGGCCTGTATAACCAAAAGGACTGAAGAGATGGGTATTACTGAAAATGGTACTTATGATTACATGAAATGTATATTGAAAAAATATGGCCTCCCAACTCATATGCCGGATTTGGATAGGCAGGTTATTATAAATTCCATAGCACTGGACAAAAAATCATTAGGTGAAAATCTCATAAACCTTATAGTTTTAGAAGAAGTGGGAAAAGCAAAAATAATGAAGGTAAAAATATCTCAAGTATATGACTTCTTATTTTCAGACAAAATTAAATAGCAATTAAATGAAGATAAAGAAGGGAGAAATGTATTTTGAAGTATGTACACATAAATCCAGCTGAATTAAAAGGAGATATAATTGTTCCAGCATCTAAAAGTATATGTCATAGGGCAGTAATATGTGCTTCACTATGTGATGGTATAAGTAATATAGAAAATGTAGATTTTTCAAAGGACATAGAAGCCACCTGTGGTGCTTTAGAAAATTTAGGCGCAGAAATACAAAGAGATAAAAATTCTTTGATTGTAAAGGGAAACTCTCAGCTTCATGTAAAAAATTCAAATATAAATTGTTTTCAATCAGGTTCTACTATAAGGTTCTTGATACCTATAGTGGCAACAATTGGAGAAAAGGCTATTTTTACAGGTGAAGGAAGGCTGGTGGAAAGACCTCTTGATATTTATTACAGTATATTTGATGATCAGAAAATATATTATAGGAATTCTCAAGGTAAATTGCCATTGACTTTAAAGGGAAAACTGAAACCAGGTGAATATAGGGTAAAGGGAAATGTAAGTTCCCAGTTTATAACCGGGCTTTTATTTGCCCTCCCCTTATTGAATGAAGATTCCACAATATATATAACTACCGAATTGGAATCCAAACCCTATGTGGATATCACGTTGAGTATGCTGGAAAAGTTTGGAATAAGCGTAGATGAAAATAACCGTGGCAATTATGAAATTAAAGGTAATCAGAAGTATAAGAGTACAAATTTGAAAGTGGAGGGCGATTTTTCTCAAGCTGCTTTTTGGCTTGTCATGGGATCTCTCGGAAATGGCATCACCTGTCATGGGTTAAAAAGAGACTCTCTTCAAGGAGATAAAATTATAATAGATATACTCGCAAGAATGGGTGTAGAAATCAAATGGGGAGAGAACAGTGTAACTGTTGACCCATCCCATGAAATTTATGGAACTACTATTGACGCCTCACAATGTCCGGATCTTATACCTATACTTGCAGCTCTGGCATCTGTTAGCTGTGGAACTACTGAGATTAAAAATGCAGGAAGACTTAGAATTAAAGAATCGGATAGACTTGGGGCCATATCTTCAGAATTAAACAAAATAGGAGGAGATGTAATAGAAAAAAGAGACGGCCTGATCATAAGAGGAAGAAAAAAACTTATGGGAGGAAATGCAAGCAGCTGGAAAGATCATAGAATAGCTATGGCTCTGGCAGCCATATCATCAAAATGTTTGAATCCTATGGTAATAGAGGGAGCTGAATGTGTAAAAAAGTCATATCCAAATTTTTGGAAGGATTTTAGAACTTTGGGGGGTAATATAAATGAGTGGAATATGGGGTAATAAAATAAAGATATCTATTTTTGGAGAATCACATGGAAAGGCTATAGGTATTACCATAGATGGATTAAAACCTGGCAATGAAATTGATTTGAATTATATAAAAGAACAGATGAAGAGAAGGGCACCAGGTCTTACAAATCTGTCCACTGCCAGAAAAGAACAAGACGAGTTTCAAATATTAAGCGGATATTTTAACGGCAGGACCACAGGTACTCCCCTTTGTGCAATTATATTAAATAATGATACTCACTCCGAGGACTATAAAAAAACTTCCAATATGTTGAGGCCAGGGCATGCAGATTTTACAGGAAGAGTTAAATATCATAATTTTAATGATTACAGAGGTGGGGGACATTTTTCAGGAAGGCTCACAGCACCATTGGTTTTTGCCGGTGCCCTGTGTAGAAAAATATTGGAGAAAAGAGGAATAGTAATAGGGAGCCGCATAGAGAGTATAGGCAAAATTAGAGATAAAAGCTCTGTCGATATTGTTTCTGTAAATAAAGATACACTTCTGGATCTTTCAAAGGATGGATTTCCTGTGCTGGATAAAGCTTGTGGTGAAAAGATGAAAGAAAGTATATTAAAATCAAAGGGAGAAGGAGATTCCCTTGGTGGAATTATAGAAACCATAGTTATAAATTTGCCGGCAGGTATAGGTGATCCATTTTTCGATTCAGTGGAGAGCACTCTTTCACATCTCTTATTTTCTGTTCCAGCAGTTAAAGGGGTGGAATTTGGAGAGGGATTTAATATAACAACTATGAAAGGCTCAGAGGCAAATGATGAATATTACATGTCAAAAGATAATAATATAAAAACTTACACCAATAATAACGGAGGAATTCTAGGAGGAATTACAAATGGCATGCCTTTAGTATTTAGAGCTGCTGTAAAACCCACTCCCTCTATAGCAAAAACTCAGAAAACTGTAAACATTGAAAACAGGGAAAATGTAATTTTAAAAATAAAAGGAAGACATGATCCCTGCATTGTACCTAGAGCTGTTCCGGTGATAGAAGCAATTACAGCCATAGGAATATTGAATTTAATGGAAGAATGAATTAATGGAGGGGATACTTTGGAAGGCTTAGATGAGTTGAGAAATAAGATAAACAAAATAGATGGAGAAATGATTGAACTTTTTCAGCAGAGAATGAATGTAGTTTCTAAAGTGGCAGAATATAAGGAAAAAAACCATATGGAAATATTGGATGAAAATCGGGAAAAAGATGTTATAAAAGTTCAATTGGAGAATATACGGCACAGGCCAATGGCAAATGAGATAGAGATCTTTTTAAGAGATGTTATGAGTATAAGTAAAAGCTTACAGAAGAAAAAAATCAGGGGATTATATAATAAAGACAATATTTCAAAAATAAAAACTTATAACAGTTCATGCAGAGTGGGATTTCAAGGCATACTGGCATCTTTTAGCCATGAAGCCCTAATTAATTATTTTGGAGATAAAGTAAAAACTGTAGGTTTTGATAATTTTAAAGATGTATTTCAAGCTTTAGAAAATGGAAATATAGATTATGGAGTTCTTCCTATTGAAAATTCTTCTACAGGAGGTATTTCTGAGGTTTATGATCTGCTGGAAAAACATAAATTTTATATAGTGGGAGAAAAATGTATTAAAGTAAATCACAATTTGATAGGCATTGAGGGAGCTTCAATTCAAGATATAAAGGAAGTGTATTCACACAGTCAGGCATTTATGCAGTGCAGCAGGTTTTTAGAAAGACATAAGGAATGGAGGCTTATTCCCTATTTTAATACAGCTAGAAGTGCTGAATATGTAAAGAAAGAAAATAATAAGAGCAGAGCTTCCATAGCCAGTAAAAAAGCGGCAGAATTTTATGGGCTGAATATATTGGAAGAAAATATAAATTACAACAGTGATAATTATACCAGGTTTATAATAATAGGCAGGAATATGGAATATGATAAAAAATATGATAAAATCAGTATTCTCGTTACCTTGCCCCATAAATCAGGCAGTTTATATAATATACTTAAGTTTTTTTGGCAAAATAATTTAAACATGACTAAAATAGAATCAAGACCCATGATAAATAGGCCCTGGCAATATTTCTTTTATATTGATTTCTGTGGAAACATAATGGAGAAGGGTACTAAAAATGCCATGGAGGGAATAGAAAGAGAGAGTTCCTATTTTAAATTATTGGGGAATTACAAGGGAGATGATTTAAGTTGAGTAATTTTTATGGACTTATAGGTAAAAGATTAATACACAGCTTTTCTGGTGTAATACATCATTTGATCTTAAAAAAAATAGGTAAAAATGGAGAATACAATCTTTTTGAAGTAGAAGAAAAAAACTTGAACAGATCTGTAGAGGCATTAAAAATTTTAGGATGCAGGGGTGCTAATGTAACCATACCTTATAAGGTCGGAATCATAAAATATATGGATGAGATATCTGAAGAAGCAGAGAATATAGGGGCTGTGAATACTATAGAGTTTACACGTAATAAACTAACAGGTTATAATACTGATTATTATGGGTTTGGGTTGACTTTAAAGAGATATGATATAGATGTATTGAATAAAGATGTAATATTATTGGGTACAGGAGGAGCATCTAAAGCTGTAGCCAGTTATATTTTAGATAAGGGAGCAAAAAGTATCATATATGTAAGCAGAAATCCTCATAAATTATGCAGTGATAAATTTAAAATTATTTCCTATGAAGAATTACATAAAATAAAAGGGGGAGATATTATAATAAATTGTACACCTTGTGGAATGTATCCAAATGTAGATAATTGCCCTGTAGATGAAGGTATTATAAGCAAGTTTAACACAGCTGTGGATTTAATATACAATCCCCAAAATACTTTGTTTTTGAAATTGGGAAACAAATTGGGACTTAATACTGTGAATGGATTGTATATGTTGGTAGCTCAGGCTGTGGCATCCCAGGAGATATGGCAAAAAAGAAAAATACCTTTAAAGATTGTGGATGAAATATATGATGAATTGTTAAATACATATAAAAATTTCAATTTAATGCATGAGGATATTGTGTAATCTATGAAAAGAGAATTTAAAAATATAGTTCTCATAGGTATGCCCGGTTCAGGTAAAACTACAATAGGTAAAATGTTATCTGATAAATTAAACAAAAAACTTATAGATATAGATGGGTGTATAGAAAAACAGCAGGGACGTACTATTTCGGAGATTTTTAAAGGTGGAGAAGAATATTTTAGAAATTTAGAATTAAAGGCAGTGGAACAAGCTAGTGAGAAAGAAGATGTTATAATATCTACTGGAGGAGGAGTAATAAAAAATAAAAAAAACATATTAAATCTCAGAAAAAAAGGATTGATAATTTTTATAGACAGGCCATTGAGGAATATAATTAGTGATTTGGATATAATGAACAGGCCTCTTTTAAAAAATGATATAGGACAAATTGAGAAAGTTTTTGAAGATAGGTACCATATTTATAAAAATTACTGTGACTTTTTTGTTGAAAATATATATACTATTGAAAAAGTATTGAAGGATATAATTAAAATTTATAATGACAATATGTAGCTCTATGATAAGAAGCTGATAGTAAATTTATTTTGCTGTCGGTTTTTTTATCATATTTTTTATCATAATAATAGTATTATATAGTATATAAGATTATTACAGCTATAAATGCAGCAGATTTATGGGTGAATTAAATTAGAGTAGTTTAGCTTCTAGACCGGGGGAGGGTATTTATGGAAAAATTAAAGTCCATTATAACCGAAATTTTAGTTGCGGTTATAATATTGCTGATTATATGTATGGCATCACTGGTGGATGTGAAATCCAGGGAGTCCTCCAAAACCTCTCAGGTGGTGCAGAGTATGTATAGTACGCTTCAACAGTATAAGAAGTCAGTAGATAATTTAGGAAATACTGTGCAAAAAGAAAGTATAGAGTTGAAAAAATTAAAAAATGACATGGATGCCGCACAATCAGGAGACACTTATAAATGGAACGAGGCAGTGGTAGCATATAATAGCAAATTGACAGAATATAATATGCATATGGATGAATACAATAAAAAAATGAATATTTATAATAAAAGCTACCAACAATATGAAAATATGAAAAAGAAAAATGAAAATATAATAGAATGGATTAAAACCATAATTGGAATAAGTTGAAAATTAATGTAAAATGAAATGTAGTAGAGGATAAAAATGGAGGGATGAAAATGAAAAATAAATACAAAAGGTTTCCTGTTCTATTTTTAATTTTTGGACTGATTTTAATAGGAACTATTTCAACAATATCCATAAAAAAGTATACTAGAGCAAATGCCAATGGAAAAATAACCTCGAAAAGTATTTTACCTCAAGAAAATAAAAATAAAAAAATATTTTTTAAAAAGCCTGAAAAATCTCCAGATAAAACTTCTATAAAAATATACAAGAGTAAAAGAATAATGGAACTTTATGGAGATGGGTATTTGATAGGAAGGTTTAAAATCGGTCTTGGAAGAAATCCACAGGGCGTAAAAGAAACAGAAGGAGACAACAAGACACCAGAAGGAGATTACTACATATGTTATATAAATTCTCAAACTAAATATACATATTTTTTAGGAATAAGCTATCCCAATATAGAAGATGCACAAAATGCATTGAATAAAAATATTATCAATAAATCTGAATATGAAAAAATAAAATCTGCTGCGGAAAATAAAAGACAACCACCTTGGAATACCCCACTTGGTGGTGCGGTAGGCATACATGGCGGGGGCTCTAAGTATGATTGGACATATGGATGTGTGGCTTTATCCAATGAAGATATAAATATATTAAAGAAATATGCACCTCTTAAAACACCTGTGGAAATATATAAATAGAAAATCTTGATTTATTATCATAAACAGGAATATATAGGACAAAAAAAGCACAAAATAAAATGAAAAACATATGAAAGGGTGCTTTATTATGTTCAAATATAAACATTATAAAATTTTATTGGCTTTGAGTTTATTGGTAGTATTTTTAATTGTTGTATTTGTAACCGTAGGTTACAGGGCAAAATCCTTGGCAAAAGAGGCACAAAATCCTAGAAGTTATTATTTTGTAGTTACTGGAGAAAAAACTATATGTAAAATGGATACAGTCACAAACCAAATTGTAAGCAAGATCAATGTGGAGGGCACACCTGAAGATATGAAAATCTCTTCAGATGGAAAAACTTTAGTGGTAGTGGTGTCAAATATTAAGGATGAAGATAATAATGGATTTGTATTATTTTATAATATTAAAGACAATAAACTTATAAAAAAATTAGAAATTGGAAAACATCCTTCACGCATTGCCTTTGTTCCCAATAAAAATTATATAATGATAACCAATACCAAAAGTAATGATATATCTCTAATCGATGTTGAAAATTATACTGTACTTCAGCCTATATCTGTTGGAAGAAGGCCTAAAGGCCTTTGTCTGTCTGCCGATGGTAGATATTGCTATGTGGCAAACACCGGCGAGGATACCATAACTGTGGTGGATATGAATAATTTTAAAAACATAAAAAAAATAAGGGTGGGAAGATATCCTGTAGATATATCTTTAAATAAGGACAGTGGTAACATTATGGTAACTTTAAGCAGAGAAAAAGCTGTGGCACTGATAAATCCCCATACAGAGGATATTGAAAAAGTTGATTTAGCTGATGAACCTAAAAACATTTATAGATAAAGACAAAATATAAATGGTCAAATAGTATATATGTATTTAATATTTTATCTGTGAATATATTTTAAAAAAGTATATACAAAATTATAATTTGAGTTATAATATATGTATAGAATGATTATCAATCAATAACAAAATTTAAACAAAAAAATATTTTTCTTGTTTAAATTTTATATTTTTTATAAAATACCACCCCACAGGGGTGGGGGGAGGTAAAAGTGAATGAAGAAAAAGAGAAAGCTTTTCAGGCATTAAAAACTTCAAAAGGACAAATTGAGGGAATAATGAAAATGATAGAAGACGGAAGGTATTGTATTGATATATCTAATCAAATAGTAGCAGCTCAGGCACTTTTGAAAAAAGCAAATCTATTAATACTGAAGCAGCATTTAAATCATTGTGTAAAAGATGCCTTTCTTCATAATTCTGGAGAAGAAAAGGTAGATGAAATAATGAGTTTATTGGGAAAACTATTGGATAAGAACGGGTAAAAACCAGGTATGATAAAAGGAGGTATTAAAATGAAAAGCAGAACTTTTCAAATAGAGGGAATGAGCTGTGCAGCTTGCGCCAGAACAATAGAAAAGGTAAGCAAAAAATTAGATGGAGTGGAAGAAGCTAATGTAAATTTTGCTACTGAAAAGTTAACTATAACCTTCGATCCTTCTAAAATGAAGGTTGATGATTTAAAAAAGGATGTTGAAAGGGCAGGATATAAGATTATTGAAGAAGGAAGCAATATTGACAAGAACAAGAAAAAAGAAGAAGAAATCAAAGAGTTAAAGCGAAGATTTATAGTATCAGCTGTATTTACAATTCCCCTTCTTGTCGTAGCCATGGGCCCCATGATAACTGAAAAATTGAATATAATGCTTCCGGGAGTAATAGATCCTATGGTACATCCCCGGGAATTTGCAGTAATTCAGCTTTTATTGGTTCTTCCGGTAATAACAGTTGGAAGAAAATATTTCACAGTGGGATTTAAATCTCTATTTAGAAGAAGCCCTAATATGGATTCTCTTATAGCTATAGGAACATCGGCAGCGTTTTTGTATAGTTTGTTCTCTGTATTCAAAATATTACTGGACAATAATTATTATCATATGTATTTTGAATCGGCAGGAGTTATACTCACTCTTATAACTTTGGGAAAGTATTTTGAAAATGTGGCTAAAGGAAAAACTTCTGAAGCCATAAAGAAGTTAATGGATTTAGCACCTAAAACTGCAAATGTAATAAAAGATGGAGAAGAGATAAAGGTTCCAATTGATGAGGTAGAAGTTTCCGATGTGATTGTTGTGAGACCGGGAGAAAAAATCCCGGTAGATGGTGAAGTTATAGATGGAATGACTTCTGTGGACGAATCAATGCTTACGGGAGAAAGTATACCAGTGGAGAAAACCCCAGGAAGTAAAATTATAGGTGCAAGTATAAATAAAAATGGCTCTATAAAATACAGGGCTACTAGAGTTGGAAAGGATACTGCACTTTCTCAGATAATAAAATTGGTTGAAGAGGCTCAAGGATCAAAGGCGCCTATTGCAAAACTGGCAGATGTAATAGCTGGTTATTTTGTACCTGTAGTTTTGATATTGGGCATAATAGCTTCAATAGCCTGGTATATATCCGGGCAATCCGGAGTATTTGCAATAACTATATTTATATCCGTACTTGTAATAGCTTGTCCATGTGCCTTGGGATTGGCCACTCCAACAGCTATAATGGTGGGAACAGGCAAGGGTGCAGAGTATGGAGTGCTTATAAAAAGTGGTGGAGCTTTAGAGATTGCGCATAGAATACAGACAGTGGTATTTGATAAAACTGGTACTATAACTGAGGGAAAGCCCAAGGTCACAGATATAGTGCTGTCAAGTGATTTAAAAGAGGATTATTTGATCCAAATTGCTGCATCTGCTGAGAAAGCATCAGAACATCCATTGGGGGAAGCCATAGTTAAAGAAGCTGAAAAAAGGAATATTCCATTAAAAAAAATAGAGTCCTTTCTTGCTGTACCTGGTTATGGCATCGAGGTCACACTGGAAGGCGACGACGTGCTTTTAGGTAATAAAAAGCTTATTATGGATAGAAAAATTTTTCTAAAAGATATGAAAGAAGTATCACAAAAACTGTCCAGTGAAGGTAAGACACCTATGTATATAGCATTAAATAATAAATTGATAGGAATAATAGCTGTGGCAGATACTGTTAAAGAAAATAGCAAAAAGGCCATAGAAAAGCTTCATTCTCTTGGAATAGAAGTAGTTATGATAACTGGTGACAATAAAAATACAGCTCAGGCTATATCAAAGCAAGTTGGAATAGACAGAATACTTGCGGAGGTACTTCCACAGGATAAGGCCAATGAAGTAAAAAAGCTGCAAAATGAGAATAAGAAGGTAGCTATGGTGGGAGATGGAATAAATGATGCTCCGGCTTTGGCTCAGGCAGATGTAGGTATAGCAATAGGTTCAGGGACGGATGTAGCTATGGAATCAGCAGATATCGTACTTATGAAAAGTGATTTGATGGATGTGGTTACAGCTATAGATTTAAGCAAAAAAACAATAAAAAATATAAAAGAAAATTTATTTTGGGCTTTTGGATATAATTCTTTAGGTATACCTGTTGCCATGGGAGTGCTTTTCATATTTGGCGGTCCACTTTTAAATCCTATGATAGCAGCATTGGCCATGAGCTTTAGTTCAGTTTCAGTGCTTTTAAATGCACTTAGGTTGAAGAGATTTAGACCAATGTATAATTAAAAAAATTTAAATTGATAATTTAAGTTGACAGCTTAATTATGGCTGCCAATTTAAAATAAATATAAAAATATAAAGAGGTGTAATTATGTTTTTTAAAGGAAAGATAAAGAAGATTGTACATGTAGAGGGAATGAGCTGTCAGCATTGTGTTAATCATGTAAAGTCAGCATTGGAGTCAATAGAAGGTGTTTCAAATGCCAAGGTGGATTTGGACAGTAAGACTGCCATTATAAAATCTTCGTCTGAAATCAATAACTCTGATATAGAAGCAGCTGTCAAGGATGCAGGTTATGAAGTAAAAAGCATAGAATAAGCAAATTTAATATGTCTTAATTGAATATTAAAATGGCCAATGAACAATTTTTCATTGGCTGTTTTAATTTATTCAGGTTCATTTAGATAAATTATTGACATTTATGAAGTATTAAAATATACTAATGGTATAAACATATGAACAAGTACTCATATATTCATATGTATATTTATACTTACATACTCATAATTTCGATTTTGCTAAAACTTTGAAAAGTAAAAGGAACTATTAGAACGGAATAAAAATAACAGGGGGAGGGAACTTAAATGAATGTCGTTGCTGATGGAAAGCTAAATGACAGTAGAATTATAAATATTAAAGATAATAATAAAAAGAGAGAGTTCATGCTGGAAAATTTATGCTGTGCCAATTGTGCTAATAAAATTGAAAATCAAGTAAAAAATATTCCCGAAATAAAAACTGCATATTTGAATTTCTTATCTAAAAAACTTATTGTACAATTGGAAGATGAAGAAAAACTGGATTGTGTTATAAAAAAGATAGAAAAAATAGTCCACAAAATAGAACCAGAAGTAAAGGTATTATATGAGATGAAAAACGGTGAATTAGAAAAAAACGAAGATGGCTCTGAGAAAAAAAAGTATAATATTGAAAATATAATTTTGGGTATAGGTGTTCTGATTTATGCCAGTGCCATAATCTTTAAGTTTCAATTTAGAATAGAATTGGCATTATATTTAATAAGCTACCTTATAATCGGGCAAGAAGTGTTATTAAAAGCGATTAAGAATATAGGCAGAGGTCAGGTGTTTGATGAAAATTTTTTAATGTGCATTGCAAGTATTGGGGCTTTTTGCATTAAACAGTTCCCAGAGGCTGTGGCAGTAATGTTGTTTTATAGAATTGGTGAATATTTTCAGGATAGAGCAGTAGATCATTCTAGAAAGTCTATATCTGATTTGATGAATATAAAGCCGGATTTTGCCAACGTAAAATCAAATGGTGAGATAAAGAAAGTAGATCCGGAAGATGTAAATGTGGGAGATATAATATTAGTTAAGCCTGGAGAAAAAATACCTCTGGATGGAGAAATAGTAGAGGGTAATTCTATGATAGATACCTCAGCGCTGACTGGTGAATCACTTCCTAGGGAGGTTTCCATAGATGACGAGGTATTGGGAGGATTTATAAATAAAAATGGAGTCATGTCTGTAAAAGTAACTAAAGCATTTGGACAATCTACTGTAGCCAAAATATTGGATTTGGTTGAAAATGCCAGCAGTAAAAAAGCTCCTACTGAAAATTTTATAACTAAATTTGCCAGATATTATACTCCCGCAGTAGTTGTATTATCTTTTATGCTGGCAGTACTGCCACCACTTTTGGTAACCGGGGCAACTTTTTCAACTTGGTTTTACAGGGCATTGGTATTTCTAGTTGTATCCTGTCCATGTGCATTGGTTATATCCGTGCCTCTAGGATTTTTTGGAGGTATAGGAAGTGCTTCTAAAAATGGCATTCTCATAAAAGGAGGGAATTATTTAGAAGCATTAAATTATGTAAATACAGTTGTATTCGATAAAACTGGAACTTTAACTAAAGGAGTATTTAAGGTCACAAAAGTTAAAGCCTATGGTAATTTTAAGGAGGAGGATGTTTTGAAATATGCATCATTTGCGGAAGCGTATTCTAATCATCCTATTGCCGTCTCCATTTTAAAAGCTTATAACCAAGAAGTAGAAAGAAATTTAATAAAAGACTACAGTGAAATTCCAGGTAAAGGCATAAGGGCCACCATAGATGAATGTGAAATATTAGCGGGAAACGAAAATTTTATGTCTGATAAAGGAATTTTATGTGAGCAGGTTGAGTCAGTGGGGACTATAGTGCATGTGGCTTTGAATAACAGCTATGTTGGGTATGTAATCATATCTGATGAGCTGAGAGAAGATTCTCGAAAGGCAGTAAAAGATTTAAAAAATCAAGAGATAAAAAAAGTGGCAATGTTAACTGGAGATAATTCTTTGGTGGGGAAAAAGATAGCTGAAAGTATTGGGTTAGATGAGGTGTATGCGGAGCTTCTCCCAGATGAAAAGGTAGAAAAATTAGAAGAAATATATAATGAAAACGGTAAAAATGGGAAATTAATATTTGTAGGAGATGGAATTAATGATGCTCCGGTACTTGCAAGAGCAGATGTGGGAGTGGCTATGGGAGGTATTGGTTCAGATGCGGCTATAGAAGCTGCAGATGTAGTTATAATGACGGATGAACCTTCTAAAGTATCAGTGGCCATCAAAATAGCCAGGAACACAAAAAAAATAGTTACACAAAATATAGTATTTGCCCTAGGGGTAAAGTTTATAATTATGATTTTGGGAGCTGTGGGAATTGCAAATATATGGGAAGCTGTATTTGGAGATGTGGGAGTTGCCCTTATAGCAGTGTTGAATTCCATGAGAACCATGAAATTTGACAATGAATAAGTTGAGAATATCAAGAAAATTGTACTATGCAGGCAGGGCTTTATATAAGCATCTGCCTGTTGTGAATTTAGGAAAGAAGTAATTGGAGATATTTTGCCATATGGGGATGTGTATGCTCTGTATTTTGTTATATAATATATATAAGAATTGGAGAGTAGGAGGACAAATATGCTAGAAAAGTTGTATGAGTTGCAAAATGGTACGGATATAAGAGGAATCGCCATTGAAAATAGGGAAAAAGATATAAATTTGACTGCTGAAAGGGTAAAGAAGATAATTCGGGGATTTGTAATATGGCTTGAAAACAAAAAAGGTATAGGAAGCGATAAACTAAAAATTGCAGTAGGCATGGATTCAAGGTTGTCAGGTCCTGAGCTTAAAGATGTTATATCAAGGGAACTTTTGAATTTAGGATGTACTGTATATGATTGTGATCTTTGCACTACACCAGCTATGTTTATGACTACTGTGCACCCTAGTTATAAATGCCAGGGTTCTATTATGATAACAGCAAGTCACTTGCCATATTATTATAACGGATTAAAATTTTTTACTGAAAGTGGTGGGTGTGAGAAGGAAGATATAAAGTATATATTGACAGAGGCTTCAAATAATAATTGTAAAATAACCTGTGATAAAGGTAAAATTTTAAAAGTAGATTTTATAACTGAATATTCCAATCTATTGGTTAAAAAGATCAGAAAAGGTATAAATTCAAAGATCAATTATGACAAACCGTTATTGGGATTTAAAATTATTGTAGATGGAGGTAATGGAGCAGGGGGATTTTTTACAAGTAAGGTTTTAGAACCTTTGGGAGCAGAGACTGATGGAAGCCAATTCATTGATCCAGATGGAAGATTTCCCAATCATATCCCGAATCCGGAGGCTAAAGAAGCCATGGAATCTATAAAAAGTGCAGTAATTGAAAATAAAGCAGATATGGGTATAGTGTTTGATGCGGATGTGGATAGGGCAGCTATTGTAGATGACAGTGGTAAAGGTATAAACAGAAATACACTGATAGCTTTAGTATCTTCCATAGTTTTGGAAGAACATCCAGGTACTACTATAGTCACTGATTCTGTAACTTCAAAAGGGCTAAATGAATTTATTCAAAATTTAGGTGGAAAACACCATAGATTTAAAAGAGGCTATAGAAATGTTATAAACGAGGGTATAAGGTTAAACCATGAAGGGGAAAAGTGCTTTTTAGCCATTGAGACTTCAGGTCATGCAGCTCTAAAGGAGAACTATTTTTTAGATGACGGAGCTTATTTAATAGCCAAAATATTGGTGAAAATGGCCAAAATACAAGAAAAGGGAAAAAATATAGAAAGTTTAATAGATACTTTAAAGATTCCCCTGGAGAGTTTAGAATTTAGATTTGATATTTTAAATGAGAATTTTAAAGATTATGGCTTTAAAATAATAGAAAATTTAGGAAAATATGTAAAAGAAATTAAGAGATGGAATGTAGCACCTCATAATTACGAGGGAATAAGAGTGGATTGTGACAGGTCAAATGGAGATGGATGGTTTTTGCTGAGGCTTTCACTTCACGAACCAGTATTATGCCTAAATATTGAATCGGACGTTACAGGAGGATCAAAAATAATCATAGATAAGTTAAAATCCTTTTTAATGAATTATAAAGATTTAAATATTAATAGCTTTAAATAAGCGTATATTTTTAAGATATATGTAGTGATGTGTTATATTAAATCCTGCAATTTATACTATACATGTTAAAAATGATATACTATAATATAATATAGTATATCATTTTTATATCTATAATATTTAAGAAGGAGAAAACAAGCATGATTTTCTATGATGATAACAATTTAGATATAATAGAAAAAGATTTAAGATATCTTCAATTATTATCTAGGGAATATCCAACAATATCCAGTGCAAGTACGGAGATTATAAATCTTCAGGCTATATTGAACCTGCCTAAAGCTACGGAACATTTTATAAGTGATATTCATGGGGAGTATGAATCCTTTACTCACATGCTTCGAAATGCATCTGGAGTAATAAAGAGAAAAATAGACGATGTATTTGGAAATTCACTGAGAGAGGAACAAAAGGCGGCACTGGCAACAGTAGTATATTATCCGGAAAGAAAATTGGAGTTAATTAAGGAAAAAGAAGAGAATCTACAGGATTGGTATAGAATAACCTTATATCAGTTAATTGAATTGTGTAAAAATGTATCTTCAAAATATACTCGTTCTAAAGTTAGAAAGGCTTTGCCCAAAGATTTTTCATATATAATAGAAGAGCTTCTTCATGAGCAGGATGACAGAGTGGACAAACAAGCTTACTATAATGGTATAATAAAGACTATTATAGATATTGATCGTGCTCCTGAATTTATTATAGTAATCTCAAATGTAATACAGAGATTAGTAGTTGATAGGCTGCATATTATAGGGGATATATATGACAGGGGACCTGGAGCTGAAATCATAGTTGATGCGCTTATGAAGCATCATTCTGTAGATGTTCAATGGGGAAATCATGATATGTTATGGATGGGGGCGGCTTCTGGCTGCAGATCCTGTGTAGCTAACGTATTGAGAATATCACTTAGGTATGCAAACTTAAATACTGTTGAAGATGGATATGGAATAAATCTGCTTCCTCTTGCAACTTTTGCCTTGGAATTTTATAATAATGATCCTTGTAAAAATTTTATTCCTAAAACTTTAGACAAGGATATAAATAAAAATGAGCTTCAGTTATTGGCAAAAATGCATAAGGCCATATCTATAATGCAGTTTAAAATAGAAGGTCAGATAATAAAAAGACATCCTGAATTTAAAATGGAAGACAGGTTATTACTGGATAAAATAAATAGAGAAAAATGGGAAATAAGTATATATGGTCATATTTATAAATTGAATGACACTGAATTTCCTACTGTAGACTGGAATGATCCTTATAAATTGACGGATAGAGAACAGGAAATTATTGAAAAGCTGACTAGCTCTTTTGTAAACAGTGAAAAACTACAGAGACATATTAAATTTTTATATGGAAAAGGCAGTATGTATTTAGTTTATAATTCAAATCTTCTCTATCATGGATGCATTCCGCTGAATAAGGATGGGAGTCTTAGAGAAGTCAAGATAGGAAAAATAAGTTACAGGGGAAAGGAACTTTTAGACAGATATGATCGTATAGCCAGGGATGCATTTTTCCTTAAATGCAATAGCAAGGGCAAAAAATATGCTATGGACATGATGTGGTATATGTGGTGCGGAGAGGATTCACCTATGTTTGGAAAAATCAGGATGACCACTTTTGAAAGATATTTCATTGATGATGATAAGGCTCATTGCGAACCAAAAAACTATTATTATCAATATAGGGACAATGAGCAGGTATGTAGAAATATATTATCGGAATTCAATTTAGACCCAGATAGCTCCCATATTATAAATGGACACATTCCAGTAAAGACCAAGGAAGGTGAAAGCCCCATAAAGGCAAATGGAAAACTGCTTGTAATAGATGGAGGATTTTGCAAGGCATATCAGCCTGAGACTGGAATTGCAGGATATACTTTAATATATAATTCCTATGGATTATTACTTACTTCTCACGAACCTTTTTCAGCTATAAAAAATGCTATAGAAGAGGACAAGGATATTATATCATCTACAATAATTTTGGAACATGTAGCTAAAAGAAAAAGAGTAGCAGATACGGATATAGGAAAAGAACTTAAAAAACAGATAGCCGATCTGGAGAAACTTTTAATAGCCTACAGAAAGGGACTTATCAAAGAATATAATAACCAGGTGGAATGAGGTTATAGATTGATAGCTGCTTCACAGCAATCTTAATATTTGCCGTGAAGCAGTTATAACAATGAAGAAAATATTTTGCAAAAAGCCTCAAAAGCTTTAATGAGAGGTGATAAACTGTCAAAGTATTTATCAGAAATCCTCTTGCTGTTTTGAAGATCTTGAAAAAATAAGTTTTCAAGTTCCTCTGTGGTTTCCTGGTCGTAAATCATTGCATTTATCTCATAATTTAATTCATAACTTCTTATATCCATATTGGCAGTGCCTATAGTACATATTTTGCCGTCTATACTAGTGGTTTTAGAATGGACAAAACAGTTCTTATTGTAGAAATAAACTTTTACTCCGTTTTTAATTAAGTCCTCAAGATAAGTCCTGGATGCATAGTATACAAGTATGTGATCATATCTGCCAGGGAATAGAATACGTACGTCTACTCCGCTTAAGGATGCAACTTTGATTGCATTCAATATGCTTTCTGTAGGCACAAAATAAGGGGTGGTAATGTAGATATGTTCTTTAGCCATACTTATCATTTTTAAAACTGATTGTTCGATAGCTGGAAATTCAGAATCCGGGCCGCTCTTTACAAGTTGCATTAATTTGTTATTACTATTAGAGGAAGCCTGGGGAAAAAATTCTTCAAAATTTCCATCATAGAAAAAGTATTCTTCATTTGCAGCTTTTATTGTAGCAAAGTCATCTATAAATACAGCCTGGAGGCCCAATACAAAATCTCCCTTTACCATTATATGAGTATCGCGCCAATAGCCATATTTACTTTTCCCGACGTATTCATTTCCTATATTTATTCCACCTACAAAGCCCACCTTGCCATCGATAACTACTATTTTTCTATGATCTCTATAGTTTATTTGAGTATTTATATGTCTTAAAATTGGAGCTAAGAAATATGAATATTGCACTAAGTCGACACCAGCTTTTTTTAGATCCTGTATAAAATTTTTGCTTAATTTTATACATCCTACCCTATCAAGTATAAGTCTTACAGTTACTCCTTCTAAGGCTTTTTTTATCAATATGTCCTTTATTTCATTTCCTGTTTCATCACTTTTTATTATAAAATATTCCATGTGAATATGATGTTTTGCTTTTAAAAGCTCTTTTTTTAAACAGATGAATTTTTCCAACCCATTTTTAAATAGCACTATGGAGTTGTTTGTAAATAAAGGCGATTCACTGTTTTTGGAAAGAAGTTCAATTAGGGGAGTATAAGTATTGTCTCCTATGTTTTTTGTAGCTTCATATATTAATTCCTCTATGTTTATATTTGTCTGGTCATGAAGTTTGTGCTTTTTCCAGTTTCTTCCCAAAAACATGTAAGCTATTAAACCAAAAGGCGGTAATAGTATGAAAACAGCTAACCAGGCAATTGTTTTTTCAGGATTTTTTCTTTCCAAAATTATAACGATTATAGATAGTATGGCGTTAATTAAAAATGTAAGGTAAAAAATATTACGCATTTTTTATTACCTCCTGAGTATTTGATTTTATCAAGTGATTCTTGGGTTTAAGCGGAGTTTGCCCATAAGGAATACTTTTCCGTACCTGAACCATTCAGGGTCACAGCAATTGCTTATCCACACCTTGCAAAGCTGCGGCCTTAGCAATGATATCCATTGGATAAATAAAAATATTATAAGTAATTTTTTTATTATAACATATATATTTACAAAATTTATAAATGTATGGATAAAAATAATTTTTTACTTTTTAAAGGATTTTTATTTTCAGTGTAGAAATTCTATAAATAGAAAATATAATAAAGGGGACTGAACTGATGAATTTTGATTTTGACGAAATAATATATTATTCTGCAGTACCTATTTTTGTAGTGTTATTTATTTTCCTTTTAATAGTTTTTATTAAAAATTTAAAAAATAATAAGAAATAATTCAAATAAATTTCACAAATTTTTATAAGTGAAATACAGTACAACCTGTGTTATAATGTTAATATAAATTATAATAAAATCCATTATAAAAACTGGGAGGGAAGAAATTGTTAAAATGCCAAGTATGTGGTAAACCAGCGGATAAGCATCATATAGTTTATAGAAGTCAGGGAGGCGTAGATTTTCCTTTGAATTTTAAATATTTATGTCCAGAACATCATAGGGGAGAATACGGACCGCATAAAAATAAAAAGTTGGATTTAGAATATAAACTGGAAATGCAGAAAAAGCTTGAAGAATTGCTTTGTAAGGAGTTTTATACGTTGGATGAATTAGTAACCCTTCTTCAAATAAATAAGGGTATGTTAAAAAAACTTTTAAAAGAATATAAATTATATAAAGAGGGATATAGAAGTTTTGATGTGATATACAGACTTATGGGGAGAAAGACATACACAGAATATATGATGGAAGAATATTATGATTTTATAGCAAATTTCTAATAACAGCTGTTTCAAAATACACTTTATAGTAAGGGTATTAAATGAAATTAAAGATAAATTGCAAGTTGATCATTTTAAACTTGCAAGTTATTATAAAAATATCTACTAAAACACTAATTAATAAAATTATCTCTAAATAAGCACTTTATATTAACTTAAATTTTACAAAATAAAATAAAGGGATAATGGATATAGTCGCTTTCCAAAAAAATTAAGTTAGATAAGGGGGTTATTGACATGAAAGAGAATATACTTATGTTGTTAACGCTGGAGGAAATAAGTAATATAACTAAAGGCTTGAAAATTGCAATTGATGCTGTAAATGAGGACAATGTAAAGATTGATGAAAAGTTAGTGGATAATATAGAGGACGTGCTTAGAAAATTACTTCAAGTAGAAGCTGAATGTTCGAAGTAGTATTTACTAAAATCCTATGCTGTTAGGTCAATTATTATCTGGAATCTATATTTTTCTATAATAAATATTAGTAGTGATAATTGGCCTATTAGTAAGGCTTAAATTTCGATGAACATTCTAGCTGTCTAATTGAGTTATTATAATGACTTGAAAAGAAATACAGAATTTTAGCATTAAAATAAAGATATTAAGGAGTAGAAATATATGAATATAGCATTTTTTCTCACACCTAAGGCAGATGTAGTTTATGAGACACCACACTCAACTATGAGACAAGCACTGGAGAGAATGGAGTTGTATAGGTATACAGCTATTCCACTTATTGATAATAAAGGTAAATATGTGGGTACGCTCACAGAAGGAGATTTACTTTGGAAGTTGAAAAACACTCCTGATTTGAACTTTAAGAATACAGACAAGGTACTTCTAAAAGAAATTTCCATGCGGATGAACAATAAATCAGTTCGAATTAATTCTGATATGAAAGATTTGATATCACTTGCTGTAAATCAAAATTTCGTACCAGTCATAGATGATAAAGATGTATTTATAGGAATTATAAAACGAAGTGATATAATAAATTATTGTTATAAAGGGTTATTTAATAAAAATTGCAGCCTAGCTGGTAAAATAGAAGAATGATTTTAATTAAAATCATTCTTCTATAAAAATACATGTTGACATTATAAAATTCAAGTGATATCATATACTTAATTTAAATATTAAATCCTTTGACGAGGAAGAGTAACTATATAATTAAGTTATAGAGAGTTGAGAATGGTGAAATCTCAATACTGGATATGTAGTGAATGGACCTAAGAGGAGTAAATTGAAATCTACTCAGGTAGAAAGTAGTGGTTAACGTTAGCCGTACGTTATAACGGATAGGATATGTTTGTATCTGAAAAAGGGGTGTTTAATAGACACAATTTAGGTGGTACCGCGGATATCTCCGTCCTAGTTTTTAGGATGGAGTTTTTTTATGGAAAAATATAGACATTGGTGGTGTTTATTATGTTATGAAAGAAATATTTCTCTCTCAATTATTGTATAAACTTAGGGATTGGCTTAGGGTTTAATATTTAAAATTATAATTTTAGGAGAGTGCCAATTATGAACTTAAAAAAAATGATTATAAATTCTATACTGCTTGCGATTGGTGCAGTATTGCATCAAGTTGTGCCTCCAATATTATTTGGAATGAAACCAGATATATCTCTTGCCATGCTTTTTATAATACTTATATTGAACAGGGATTACAAGACTTGTGTTTGTTCGGGTGTTGTGGCAGGTATTTTAGCGGCAGCAACTACAACTTTTCCCGGAGGACAATTTGCAAATGTAATTGACAAATTCATAACTATAAATGTAATGTTTATTTTAGTAAAACCTTTTAGGGATAAAGTGAATAATCAGATAAATATTGTATTGACTACAGCAATTGGAACAATAGTAAGTGGTACTGCATTTTTAACTGTGGTTTTGCTTACAGTAGGACTTGGGACTAGCTTTACGGCATTATTTTTAACTGTAGTTTTACCCGCAGCTGTTGTAAATACCATAGTGGGTGCAGTTTTATTTAATATAATAAATGTAGCAGTAAAAAGAGGGGCAGTAAAACAAATATAAATTATTAAAAAAATCAAGGGTGTGATTTTATATCCCTTGATTTTTTAAGTTATTTATTATATTTTTTTAATATTCCTTCAAGTATTCTGGCATAACGGCCTTTGTCTTTAGAAGCAGAGTTAAAAAACTCTCTTGCAGAATGAACCTTTAATTCTTCCGAGTGAAGTGCATCTTCACGTTTTGACTTATTTGCAAAAATTTCTCCTTCCAGCATCTGTCTTATATCCTGGAAGCAATCTCCCGCTATCATATTGTTTAATTCAGCACATGTGGCAGCATGTTCTATTTCTTCTTTTGCAAGAACTTTTAGTATTTCTGCAATTTCTCCATATCCCTGCCTTTGAGCTTGACGTGCTATAGCAGTATATAAACCAGCTTCTTTTGTTTCACCTTTAAAGGTTTGCTTTATTGATCTTTGGACATCAGTGCCTTCTGTATCTCCCAAGGTTGTTTCATAAGTTAGTTTTACATCAACAACAATTTCTTACTGACGTTATGAGATAATTAAAATTTATTTCTGTTTCCAATTTATTACCCCTCAGAAGTTTATGGTAATAATTATGTAATATTTACTATTATATTGTAAAGCATTTTTGACAAGTATTTAAGACTTTAATTACAGCTTGACAGTACAATAAATTTGTGAGAAACTTAACTTAATTGTTACATGTAATAGTTTTAAAAGTAAATATGACAAAAATAATATTAAAATATATAGGTGTATTTTTACTTAAAAGGGAAGTTAGATGAGAAGTCTACACGGTCCCGCCGCTGTAAAAGAGGAGTCCTTATAGATATACCACTGGGAAACTGGGAAGGTTATAAGGATGATGATCCCAAGTCAGAAGACCTGCCTATATTATTTGGAAACCGTTAAACTCTACGAGTGATAGGGAGGTGACTGTAATATAGAAATTTATATTGTTTTTTATAAATTTTAACCCCTCAGCGCTTCTAGCTAAGGGGTTAAATTTTTATTTAGAATTAAAATTGATTTTTAAATCTAAAATTGGAGGTAATAAGAAATGCATATTGAAGATGGTATTTTATCACCACAGGCTTGGGGAACATGGTATGCTATAAGTGCTATATTTATGATACCGGGCGTTAAAGAGATAAAAAAAAGAGTTAAAGAGAACTTATATTATAAACCTTTTTTGGCAATGGTAGGTGTAGCCGTATTTATTATATCTGTTATGCATATTCCTGTTCCTGTAACTGGTTCCAGTTCTCACCCCTGTGGTACGGCACTGGCGGCTATTATCGTGGGACCTTTTGCAACTGGTGTTATCTCAGCTATAGTATTGTTTTTCCAGGCAATATTCCTGGGACATGGAGGCATAACCACCATCGGCGCAAACACTTTTTCCATGGGTATAGCAGGAGGAATTTTAGGATATTTGTCATGGAAACTATTCAGATACTTTAAAAGCCCGATTTGGCTGGCCGCAGGAGTGGCAGGTTTTGTGGGAGATATAGTTACATATTTGGTAGCTGCTCTTGAACTTGCAATCAGCTTGCATGGAAATGTTCCTTTAGTTAAACAGTGGATGATATTCTTTTTAGGTTATGGTCCTACTCAATTGCCTTTAGCTATAGCAGAAGCAGTATTTACAGCATTGGTTCTTCAGGTCATGGTAAAAAGGCGTCCTGATTTGTTGCCGGGTGTACTTAGAAAGGAGGAGGCAAAATAATTATGGAATCAAGTGATAATATAAAAAATGGAAAGGGTACAAGCGTTAAATTTCTAGATGGATTTACTAGGGTTGTATTAATAGTAATGATAATTATATTTATTGTTATATTTGGGGCATCAAAATATATGGTCAATCATAAAATGAAAGCCGGAGGTACAGATGATAAGGTAAATACCATGGCATCCAATAAGCACAAACCCTTTATTGAATTACCTGGTGATGCACAGGTAGGAGCATTTACTGTAGCAGGTTTTTTTTCAGGTTTAATAGTGGGACATCACTGGGAAAAATTATTTGGTGAATCAGCTAGAAATAAAAAATCGTTAAAGGAAGAATAAATTATGGAACTATCTTCATTTGGTAAAATATCTGGTAATAAAAGTTTTTTACACCGTTTGGATGGAAGGGTAAAAACAACATTGTTTTTAAGTGCAATTATAATTGTAACTTTTTTTTCACACTGGTATCTAATAGTTTCTCTGTGGGTACTCTCTATAATTGGATATTATACCTTGAATATGCCCTGGAAAAGACTTATAAAGAGGCTTCTTATGCCCTTTAGTATAGCTTGGCTTGTGTTTGCAAGCATGTTATTTACAAATGGAGAACATGTTTTAACTTATATTCCATTTGCAGGATATCATTTTAATATCTACGGGGAAGGTCTTGTACTGGGAATTTTGTTAATGCTTAGAATAATGACAGCGGTTAGCCTGGCATGTGTACTTTCTTTCTGCACTCCGATGATTGAAATACTTGAAACACTCAGAATATTTAAAGTACCTTCAATTATGATAGATTTAGCCGATATGATGTACAGATATATATTTATAATTGAGGATACGGGAAAAAGTATGAGGCATGCTCAATTGAGCCGCATGGGGGATAATTCCGGCTGGATGCACCGTGCTGAAGATGCGGGGAAAATAGCAGTGTATATCATAATAGAATCCTTAGATCGCAGTGTGAGGGTTTACAATGCCATGTTGTCAAGAGGATATAACGAAGAGAGTAAACAAGCTAAATTTTTTACATACCCCATTCCAGCTAAGGACTTTCGCTTTGGAATATTAGGAACAGTTTTATTGGCAGCTTTAATTATTGCAAATATATTCATTTAAAGGAGAATAATATATGGAACTTATTGATGTGGACAAAGTCAGCTATGCTTATGGTGATGGAAGCTTGGCACTTAAAGATGTTAATATGAAAATAAAAAGTGGAGAAAAGGTAGCAATACTTGGCCCAAATGGTGCAGGTAAATCCACTCTTTTTCATCTGTTTAATGGAATTTTAAAGCCTAAATCGGGCACTATTACAATAAATGGACTTCAGGTATGTAAAAAGAATTTAGTTGAAATAAGGCGTATGGTGGGCATGGTATTTCAAGACTCTGATGATCAGCTTTTTAATTCTACAGTTCGACAGGAAATTGCCTATGGGCTTTTGAACATGGGTATGAGCGGGAAAGAATTGGAGGATACAATAGCATGGTCATTGAAGGTGGTTGGAATGACAGGTTATGATGACAAAAGCCCACATAATTTAAGTGGAGGACAAAAAAAGAGAATTGCACTTGCAAGTGTCCTGGCCATGAAGCCTAAAGTAATGGTTTTAGACGAGCCCACGGCAGCTCTTGATCCCAGGGGAGTATATAAATTAATCAAACTTCTTGATGTAATAAATAAAAAACTTGGAATTACTTTGATTTTTGCCACCCATGATGTGGATACAGTTCCTCTTTTAGCTGATACAGTTTATCTTTTGGATAAAGGGAAAATTGTAAAGGGAGGTACAACCCAGGAAGTGTTTAATCAAAAAGAATTTATTCGAAAAATCGATTTAAGGCTTCCAAGAGTAGCTCATTTAGTTGAAATTCTAGATAGAGATGGAGCAATAAATGTAGATACTCTACCCCTTACTATCAGTCAGGCCAAAAATGTTTTAGAAAGTCAAAATAAAAATTGACATGAAAAGATATAGTGTTATAATAAATACTAATATATACGTTTTCATTATTTGGGATATTTTAGAGGATTTCCGGGGTATTCCTATGGATTTATGATATTTGCAATGGACCTGAGAGAGAAGATTTATACATCTGATCTAAAGGAATTATGTAAATATTATTTTAGTAGTTATTAGATGGCAATCTAAACTTTCCCTGATTTTTAGGGAAGGTTTTTTATTTTGGGAAGATAGGAAGAAAATAAGATGAAAAAATTTAAAGGCATTGCAATACCTTTAATTGTATTTGCAATATGGGAGATAGGTTCCAAACTTCATATTTTTAACGATTACATAATTCCATCACCTGCGGAAATAATAACAGCTGCACTGGAATTAATAAAAAAGGGAATACTTTTAAAAAATCTTTTGGTGAGCTTTTTACGGGTTGCATCTGGATTTGGCATAACTTTTGCAATAGCTTTTCCACTGGCTGTATTAGTTGGAATGAATAAAAAGCTTATGCCTTATTTTAATCCAATGTTAGAATTTATAAGGCATATACCTCCAATTGCCGTTATTCCAATTTTAATACTTTGGTTTGGCATAGGCGAAACTTCAAAGCTTGCAGTAATTGTTTTGGCTACTTTTTTCCCCATATTTTCAAATACGTTAAATGGAGTTCTAAATTATGACATAAATCTTTTAGAGGTTGGAGAAGTATTTGAATTTTCCCCCTGGGATAAGTTTTTTAAAATAATTTTTCCTCAGGCGCTTCCATCTATAGTGACAGGAATTCAACTGGGACTTGGTTATAGCTGGAGGGCACTCATGGGAGCAGAACTTATAGCGGCATCTTCTGGAATAGGGTATATGATAATGGATGCGGAGCAACTTTCAAGGCCTGATATAATAATTGTAGGAATTTTTTCTATTGGATTGCTTGGTTATGGGATAGATTATATTTTTTTGTTTGTAGCAAATAAATTTATTTTAAGTCCTTATAGGAGAGGAGCACAAAGTGAAAAAGCTTGTAATAAAAAATCTACATAAAATATTTAATATAGAAAATAAGAAGGTGAAAGCCTTAAACAACGTAGATCTTTCTATAGGAGATGGAGAAATTGTCACAATTGTTGGTAGAAGTGGATGTGGAAAAACCACTCTTTTAAGAATCCTATGTGGACTTGAACAAAAAACTAGTGGTGATATGGAGATAATAAGTAAGGATAATAATAAATCCAATAAAATAGGAATAGTGTTTCAAGAACCGCGACTTATGCCCTGGCTTACTGTGGAAGAAAATATGGCATTTTCACTCATAAAAAACAAAAATAAAGATGAAGTTAGAACAAAGGTTAATAAATATCTGCATATGTTTGGACTTGAAAACTTCAGGAATGCCTATCCTGCTCAAATTTCAGGTGGCATGGCACAGAGGGTGTCTCTTGGAAGGACAATGTGTTATGATCCCGAAATAATTTTAATGGATGAACCTCTTGGGGCGTTAGATGCATTCAACAGAAGGAAACTCCAGAATGAATTTATAAATATATTTATAAAAAATGACAAGACTATTATTTTTGTAACACATGATGTAGAAGAAGCCGTTTATATTGGACAAAGGGTAATAGTGCTTGAAAATGGAAGTGTAGTCAATGATATACCTATACCTTTAGATTATTATAGAGATGTAACTTCCATAAGATTTGTAAAAATAAAAGAAAAAATTTTAAATAATTTTAGGGGGAATAATATTGGATAGAGTTAAAAAATTAGTATGCATTTTATCTAGTGTATTTTTAGCATCAGCTGTATTGGCAGGTTGTGGGTCATCCAGTACTAAAGGAAGCAGTACAGCAAAGGAAAAACTAAAGAATGTAAATATTTCTTATGTAAAATCACCTTTGAATGTACCATCTATTGTAGAAAAAAAGGAAAATTTATTTCAGAAAGAATTTGATAAAGATGGCATAAAGGTTACTTTTCCCGAAATAACTGAGGGGGGAAAGATGACTGAAGCTATGGCAGCAGGATCTCTGGATTTTGCAAATGCAATAGGAGCTACTTCGGTTATTTTAGCTGCTTCAAATGGGGTACCTATACGAATAATAGGTATGTACAGCAGGGCGCCTAAAGCTTTTACTATAATGAGCAAAGATCAAAACATAACTAAGATTTCAGATTTAAAGGGCAAAAAAGTGGCAGGTCCTAAGGGAACTATACTTCATCAGCTTTTACTTGGAGCCTTGAGCAAAGAAAATATGAAAATAAATGATGTACAATTTATAAACATGGGAATACCTCAGGCTGTTTCCGCTTTAATGGCAGGAGATGTGGATGTGGCACTTGTAGCAGGTGCGTCAGTACCTCAGGCGGAAGCAAAGGGAGCTCATGTAATAACTACAGGAGAGGGAATACTTGATGCTACCATAGTTATAGCCGCAAGGAAGGATTTTTTAGATAAACACAAAGATATAGCTAAAAGGTATATGAAGGTACATGATGAAAGTTTAAAATTTATGAAGGATAACCCTGATGAAACTTATAGGCTGGCATCGGAAGAAACAAATATATCAATAGATCAGGTAAAACAGATGTATGGATGGTATGATTTCAATCCTAAAATAACAGATGCAGATATGAAGGACTTGGAAGCAACTCAAGATTTTCTGAAACAAAATGATATGCTTAAAAAAACTATAGATATTAAATCAATTATTTATAATTTAAATAAATAGAAATAGAATCGCTGGAATTTTTTAATAAGATTTCAGTGATTTTTTCATATTTGTCATGAATTCAATAGTTTATAAAACTTTAAATTACATAAACTCTAGATACACAATTAAATAAAATACTTCAATAAAAAAATCTATGAGAATGTGAAGGAGGAATTCACTATGGCAAGTAATGGAAATAAAACTTTAGTTCCAGAGGCAAAGGAAGGTCTTAATAGATTTAAGATGGAAGCAGCTAGAGAAGTAGGAGTAAATCTAAAAGATGGATATAATGGTGATATTACATCAAGGGAAGCAGGCTCAATAGGAGGACAGATGGTAAAAAAGATGATAGAGGCTTATGAGCAAGGATTAAAGTAACTACATGTATTAAGATAAATGAAAAAAGATATAAATAGTTACTTGACGAATATAAATAATAAGAATATAATTAATCTATAATTTGATAATAAAGTATACGGTTTATATTATAATTAAAAGGGAATATGGTGAAATACCATTACAGCCCCCGCTACTGTATCAGGTGACGATTTTAAATTTCCACTGGAGTATTTTCTGGGAAGGAAAAAAGAGGATGATCCGATAGTCAGGAAACCTGCCTATACTTGTATAGAGATCTTTCGGAGGGAAGGATTTATCAATTGTAATACTGGTACTATTTTTTAATAGTGCAGTTTTGTAATATGGTAATCAGGGACTTCCAAAAGAAGTCCCTTTTTATATATATGTTTGGTGTTAACTTAAACATATCTAATCCCTTTAATAATGCACTTATTATGGATGAATAAGTGCATTTTTTGTGTTTTAAAGATCTTATATTAGGTTATAATATTTTAAAAATAGCTATTGCTTCAAATAAATTTAAAAGGAAGGATACATCATGTCTGAAAAATATTGGCCTGAAACAGTTATACTTTGGGGAGCGGGTGCAACTAAAAGCTTAGGGCTTCATGCAACTAATGAGTTGATGCAGCTTATTTTAAAAATAAGTAAAAGGGATTTTTCCTTTTTGAATGGAAAAGATGAAAAATTGGCTAATGCTTTTGAAAAATTAATCATGGAGGATTTAACTAAAGACTCTAAGATGTCTAAGATATATGATTTAAAAGCTCTTGAGGCTATAATAAACACCAACACCAAGTTTAACATGCACGAACTTTTTACTATGCTTGATCAACTTATTGACAATAATATGGGATTTAACGCTTTTTCCCATGGAAAAACACAATTTTTAAGGGTGGAAAGGGTTCAGGCAGCCAAGAGATGTCTTATTTTGATTATTGAAGAGATGGAGAGGTTTAGTATACAAAATACTCCTGGATATGCAGACAGAGAAAAAATGGAACCTTATTATCAATTTGCAAAAATACTTGTAGATCTTATGATAGAAGAGGCACAGGCATTTGAAAACAGAGGTTATAGAAGGGATACAAGACGATTTTATCTTTATTCCTATGCCATAATATCTTTTAATTGGGATCCTATAATACTCTGGAATTTATTCAATGCCAATAAAGAGAAAAACGAAAAACCTATTAGACTAAAAGATGGTCTAAAATTGCAGTTATATGATGATTTTGGAACTCAGATATCTTCTGCCCAATTGAATGATGATGAATCTGGTATATGGTATGTCACGGATGAACCTCAATGTAAAAGCATAAATGATTATAATTATCCTTCTAGAATAATGAGGATAGGAAAGATACTGTTTCCCCATGGTATGTTTGGTTCCAGGGTCTGCCCTGAATGCGGTAAATCCATAATTAGCTTTGCAAAAAGATGGGATAGACTATCTACAGAGGTTTTTGGACCATCTATTTTAAAAACATTACAAAAAAACTGGAAGTATACAACGGAAAAAGAAAAAATATATAAAAGAGGGGCCATAGAGTGTCCTTATTGTGGACAAATAACTTATCCTTATGATATGACTCTTATAATACAGAGTCTTTCAAGGGAAAAAAGTGTACCAACTTTAGAAGAATTGAAAACTGAAATGGGACTTCTTATGAAAAATGCAAAACATATAATTTTTGCAGGGTATAGTTTGCCGCTGGATGACATTATGGTTAAAACCTTTTTCATGTCTTCTATATCTGGAAATGACAAAGATAAGTTGAAATGTACTGTAGTGAATTATGATGACGGGTATAGAGGTTCAGGTTGGTTGAAGGGCGATAAGATAGTGGAATATATAAAAAGATCAAAAAATAATTCTGTGGCTGAGTGTATAAAAAACATATGTGATATATTTCCATTAAAAAATATAAGGATAAATTTAAATGGAATACCTGAGATATTTATGGAAGATGGAAAATGCAGCAGGAGAAAAACAGTAGATTTATTGTATCCCGAAGAGTATTTTAAGGAGGGATTTCCAATACATAGAGATTGAAAAAAAGATTGTGTTTTTTTGACTAGTTTATTGCACTTTCCATTAAAAGTGGTAAAATAAAATCGTCAGTATTTGTTAAAAAACTGAACTAAATTTTATAAAGGAGGTTCCGTGTTATATCAAAATGAATAACAACGGAGAAAACTTATGGAAAGACAATTAAAAACATGGTCAAAGCTTAGTATTAGACAGATTGCCATAATTGGCATGCTGTCTGCAATTTCTATTGTACTTGGTGTAACTGGATTGGGTTTTATACCTATTCCACCGGTGAAAGCCACTATAATGCATGTACCTGTTATAATAGGGGCTGTTTTAGAAGGGCCACTTGTAGGTGCTATGGTAGGACTTATCTTTGGTATATTTAGCGTGATTCAATCTATAACTACGCCTACCCCTGTTTCTTTTGTATTTATGAATCCTCTGGTATCTGTTTTGCCAAGAATACTTATAGGAGTGGGAAGTTATTACGTATTTAAGCTTATAAGAATGAAAAAAGAAGTTTTATCTATAGGAATAGCTGCTGCCATTGGGTCATTAATAAATACCATAGGTGTGCTGGGCATGATATATATTATATATTTGGGTCCTTATGCCAAGGCACTAAATATAAGTTTAAGTGCAGCTAAAAAGGGAATATTAGTTGTAGCTTTTACAAATGGGATGCCTGAAATGATTTTATCTATACTTATTACGGTATCTGTTGTCACTGCCATTACTAAGATGAGACATAAATAAAATATGAAATTAACCCTGAGCCTGTATAAGCTTGGGGTTTTATAATATGGAGGTAAAAATGAGGGAAATTTCATTTAATAGTATAGAGGAAATAAGAATAGGAAATGCTCAAAATTTAAAGGGCCCTACAGGATGTACTGTAGTTATATGTGAAAATGGAGCAGTTGCTGGAGTGGATGTAAGAGGGGGATCACCTGGTACCCGTGAGACGGATCTGTTAAATCCTGTTAATTTAGTGGATAGAATTCATGCAGTAGTTCTTGCAGGAGGAAGTGCCTTTGGATTGGATGCAGCAGGCGGAGTAATGCAGTATTTAGAAGAAAGAAATATTGGCTTTGATGTAACCGTTACAAAAGTACCTATAGTTTGTGGGGCAGTTCTATTTGATCTCAACATAGGTGATTATAAAATAAGACCGGATAAGTCCATGGGATATGAAGCTTGTATAAATTCCAAGCTGAATTTATGTGAAAATGGTAACATAGGAGCAGGAACAGGAGCAACTGTTGGAAAAATATTAGGAGGTAAGTATGCAATGAAAGGAGGACTTGGTTCCTTTGCTCTTCAAGTAGGTGAACTTAAAGTGGGGGCAGTAGTTGCAGTAAATTGTCTTGGGGATGTAATAGACAGCAGCAGCGGAAATATAATAGCAGGTGCTTTAAGGAAAGATAAAAGATCTTTTGCAGGTACCGAAAGTATAATGATTTCAAGATATTCCAATAAGAAAAATTTATTTACCGGAAATACTACCATTGGAGTTGTAGCCACTAATGGCAAATTTACAAAATCTGAAATGAATAAAGTTGCATCTATGGCACATAATGGTTATGGAAGAGCCATGAGGCCGGCGCACTCAATGTTTGATGGGGATACCATATTTTCCATGGGTACGGGAAAAGTTGAGGCGGATTTGAGCGTTGTAGGATTCTTGGCAGCTGAAGTTGTAGAAAAAGCTATTGTAAGAGCTGTAAAAAGCGCAGACTCAATTTTAGGATATAAAAGCTATAAAGATATCCAGCATACCAAGTAATTACTTGATAATTATTGAAAGTTAGAGTTAAAGTTTGACTTTATGGCTAGTATTTGTGATAAAATATAACTGTTGACTGCTGAAATGCTGTAATTATAAATATAAAAGGAGAGATATTTTAATGCCATATGATAAGGAAGTAAGTTCAATGAATGAAATTATAGATCAAATCGATTCAACTATGGAGAATGTAAAAAATGGAGAAATAGTAAAAGGAAAGGTTATTTCCATAACTGATAAAGAGGCTATGGTAAATATCGGTTACATGGTGGACGGAGTATTGCCTAAAAATGAAATATGCAAAGAAGAAGATACAAATATGGAAGAACTTTTGAAAGTTGGAGATGAAATATATGTATATATAGTTAACATAAATAGTGGGGAAGAGGGCTTGTTATTGTCAAAGGTAAAAGCTGATGAAATAAGAGCCTGGAATAAAATTGAAGACTTGTTTAAAAACAGGGAAACCTTTGAGGTAGTTGTAAAGGAAGTAGTAAAAGGTGGTGTACTGGCGGGTTTATATGATTTAAGAGCTTTTATACCTGCATCTCAGCTTTCGGTAAAATATGTAAATAATTTAAAGGATTTTATAAATAGAACTTTATCTGTAAGGATAATTGAATTAGATAAGAGTAAGCATAAAATTGTGTTGTCCAGAAGGGAAGTTGAACAAATAGAACTGGGGAAAAAAGCGGAACAGCTGTGGAATAATATACACAAGGGTGAGGAAAGGGAAGGAATTGTAAGTAGACTCACAGGATTTGGAGCATTTATTGATTTAGGTGGCGTAGATGGATTAGTACATGTTTCTCAACTTTCATGGAAGAGAATAAAAAATCCTTCTGAAGTGGTATCTATAGGAGACCATGTTAAGGTTTATGTTTTAGATGTGGATAAAGAAAAAAATAGAATTTCACTTTCTATGAAGAATCAGGAGGATAATCCCTGGGGTAAAGTAAATGAAAAATATAAATTAAATGATATAGTTCAAGGAACTGTGATCAAAATTATAAATATAGGTGCTTTTGTGGAAATTCAATCTGGGTTGGAAGGATTTGTGCACATATCTGAGATATCTCAAGAACATATTGTGAAACCTTCGGATGTTTTAAGTGTAGGAGATGTGGTAAAAGTAAAAATACTCAATATAGATGCAAAAGCCAATAGAATGTCACTCAGCATAAAAGAGGCTGAAGATAGCTCTAAAGGGGACTTTAAAGAATATGTAGATAATGCTAATGGGGAAGTTACTTTAGGTGATCTATTTAAAGATAAATTAAAGAATATAAAATTTGATTAAAGAGCGCTTATATAATCTATAAAATGATTATATACTTTCCATATGGGGCATATAAATAATAAGAGTATTTAAAGAACAAAACAAATTTTAATATGATATATTATGTAATGCTTATATGTATATAACACAGTCACAGTAGACGTTTAAATAGGTTTTTTAAAATATGCAGTATAGATGAAAGTTGGTGTTAATATGGAATATAGGTTGTCAAATGTGGTAGACATACCTGAGTTTAAAGATTTAATGGAGAGTTTTTACTCTATAACGGGGATATCATGTTTAATAAAATATATTAATGGAGATGTATTTAATGTACCATTTAAATCTCATTTATATCCTGGATCGGTATGTGATGGGCATGAAGAGGATATACTTAAGCAGATTGATAGGGGAAATAAGATCGGAATTTATAAACATTATAATGGTCTGATTTACATAGGCATACCTATAATTATAAATAAAAAACATATTGCAACAACTTTTTTAAACCCAGTATTTTTTGAGGAAAGTTATAGAAAAAATGCTATAGAAGAATCAGATGAATTTGGCCCGGGAAATAGGGAATATATCAATAGGATTATGAGAGTACCTGTTATTTCAGAAAAAAATATGAAAAAAATTATTAACTTCTTTCGTAATGAATTCATGGTATTAGCCAAATTGGAATATAGATTGATTGAAGACTCAGACAGAACCAAAGTTACAAGTGAAAATTATACAGAACTTTACAGTACATACGAACAATTATATGCATCATATAAAAAGTTTAGACTTCGATATGATGAAATGGCAAAGATGGCTTATTATGATCAGCTGACTAATTTATATAATTGGAATTATTTTATGAAAGAGGTTGAGAATCAAATTAAAAAATACCCCAGAAGCAGTTTTTCAATATTTCAAATCGAATTGAACAATTTTAAAAGTATAAATGACATTTTCGGATACGAGTATGGTGATAAATTATTAAAAAAAATAGGAAACACCCTGAAAAAATTGAATATTGGAATAGTTTCAAGAATGGGTGGAGATGGATTTTTGCTTTTGAAACGTGAGATGAATGATAAAATAGAATTAAATGATTTAGCTAAATATATAGTGGATACAATAAGTGGACTGTGGAATTTTGATGGAAATGAAGCCTTGGTGTCAGCTAATATAGGCATAACAGTTTTTCCTAGAGATGGGAATAAAGTTGCGAAGCTAATTAGAAATGCAGATATAGCGTTAAATAAAGCTAAATTATCAGGCCAAAATTCTTATAGGTTATTTGAAAAATCTATGTATGATGAGATTTTAAAGAAGACAGAACTTGAGAGAGAATTGAGAAAAGCAATAAAGAACAATGAATTTATATTATATTATCAACCTCAAGTTGATATAAAAACTAAAAAGGTAGTTGGATTTGAAGCTTTAATTAGATGGAACAGTCCCATACTTGGATGGGTTATGCCTCTGGAATTTATAAACCTGGCAGAAGAAACAGGGATCATAGTGTCTATAGGCGAGTGGGTCCTTAAAACTGCTTGTATACAAAATAAGAAATGGAAAGATAAGGGGTATTCTTATGATTTTATATCCATAAATGTTTCTCCAATACAGCTTAAGGACAGTAATTTTTTAAGTACAGTTAGAAAGGTTTTAGAAGAAACGGATTTAAAACCTGAATATTTGGAAGTGGAAATAACTGAAAGTGTTATGATGGAGTCCCTTGAATTGAATCTAGGGGTAATAACTGAACTTAAAAATATGGGAGTCAGAGTGGCATTGGATGATTTCGGAAGTGGATATTCTTCTTTAAATTACTTAAAAAGTATTCCAATAAATACTCTTAAAATTGATAAGACTTTTATAGATGGTATATGTAAGCACTCATATGAAGATATTATAACTGGAGAAATAATAAAACTTGCCCATAAGATGAAATTAGAAGTGGTGGCAGAGGGAGTGGAGATGGAAGAACAAATTAAATACTTAGAGGGAGAAAATTGTAATAAAATTCAGGGATATTATTTTGGCAAACCAATGCCTCCAGAAGATATAAATATGTTTTTAGAGAAAAAGGACCTTCAGCTTTAGTTATCTGTTGGAGAAGAAAAAGGCTATTGACATTCCAAAAATTGTGCTTTATAATTTATCTTGCAGTTACAAAAAATTCTAATTTAAATATGGGAATTATTTAACAAGTAATTTATCTTGTTGTAAATATAAGATTAAATTATTGGGGTGTAGCCAAGTGGTAAGGCAGTGGACTTTGACTCCATCATTCGTAGGTTCAAATCCTGCCATCCCAGCCAAGGGTTTACTAGCTCAGTTGGTAGAGCACATGACTTTTAATCATGGTGTCCGGGGTTCGATTCCCCGGTAAGCCACCATTGAACTGAGATTATAAATTTTGCGGTATAGATTAACATGATAAAATCCTAATATTTATTTTTATATATGCAGGTGTGGCGGAATTGGCAGACGCACTAGACTTAGGATCTAGCGCCTATGGCGTGGGGGTTCGACTCCCTTCACCTGCACCACTTATTTACAATAAAATTCATTTTAAATGATAAGAATGGTTTACAGATTATATAGTACTATAGAATGGTTGAGAATTTTATTGCAGGAATTAGACTTATCATCTAATTCCTATTTATTATCTTAAAAAATAGATGAAAGGGCGTTTGATTTAGCATGGATGTTACCTGGCAGAGTATAGTATTTGAACTTATGTTAATATTAGTACTCACGGTGATTAATGCATTTTTTTCAGCCATAGAAATGGCCATAGTCGCTTTAAATAGGAGCAGAATTAGTTATTTAGCAGAAGAAGGGAATAAAAGGGCAGAAATAATATTACAATTATTAAAAGAACCTAGTAATTTTTTAGCTACTATACAGGTAGGAATAACTCTTGCTGGATTTTTTGCCAGTGCATTTGCAGCTACTACCCTGTCAACAAAATTTGCGGTTTTTTTAGATAAATTGAGCATTCCCTATAGTGATAAAGTATCCGTAATTGTCATTACAATATTATTATCATATGTTACCCTTGTGTTTGGAGAATTACTTCCAAAGAGAATTGCACTTCAAAATTCAGAAGCAATGTCAATGGCATTGATAAAACCTATTTTATTTATAAGTAAAATAATGCTGCCATTTGTGAAATTGCTATCAGGATCCACTACTATTCTCATGAAATTGTTCAATGTAAGTACAGAAGACATTGAAAATAGAGTATCAGAAGAAGAAATCAGATCTATGCTGGAAGAAGGGCAGGAAACCGGTGTATTTAATCAATCTGAAAAGGAAATGATAGAAGGAGTATTTAAGTTTGATGACAAACTGGCAAAGGAAGTCATGACTCCGAGGACGGAAGTATTTGTTATAGATATAGATGATCTGGATTCAAACACCGTGGAAAGCATTATTGAAGAAAAGTATTCCAGAATACCTGTGTACAAAGATGATATAGACAATATAATAGGAATACTCTATATTAAGGACTTGTTTGCCAAATTGATGAAGACTTCAGTCAATAATATAGACATAAAATCAATGCTTAGAACTCCATATTTTGTACCGGAGAACAAAAATATAGATGTACTTTTTAAAGAACTCCAAAGTACTAAAAATCATATGGCCATTTTAATTGATGAATATGGAGGATTTTCAGGAATTGTAACCATAGAGGATTTAATTGAAGAGGTAATGGGAAACATATTTGATGAATATGACGATAATGAACAGTATATAAATAAAATTGATCAAAATACTTATCTGGTCAGTGGACTATTATCCATAGATGAGGTAAATGAATTTTTGAATTTAGATTTAAAATCAGATAATTCAGATACTATAGGAGGATTTGTGGTAGAACTTTTGGGAAGTATCCCAAAAGAAGGAGAGGAAAACACAGTAGAATATGGGGATGTAATTTTTAAAGTGGAAAAAGTAGATGAGAAAAGAATAGAAAGTTTGAAGATATATACCCCTAAAAAAACAAATTCTTAGCTGTGCCTGTTTGTATATGAGTTATATAAAAGGAGAGATGTAAGATGAATTTAGACAAAATATTTTTTGGAAATTTTTTGAAAAATGTATTTTCAGACACTGTCCAGGTTAGATACTGGGACGGTACAGAAGAAAAATATGGAGAGGGAGAGGTGAAATTTAAGATATACATAAATGAAGATATACCTAAGAAGGATATTATAAGAGATCCTTTTCTCACTCTTGGAGAAGCTTATATGAATAATATTCTGGACTTTCAGGGAAATATTAGAGAAATTATAGAATCAGTATATAAAAATAAGGAAAGTTTTTTAAATAAAGCGGATATGTTTTCGAAATTGTATAAAGTTATTCCTAATACCTTAAAGAAAAGCAAGAAGGATGTACAATATCATTATGATTTAGGAAATGATTTCTACAGTCTTTGGCTCGATAAAACCATGACTTATTCTTGTGCATATTTTAAGGATGAAAATGATTCTATTTATCAAGCACAGATAAACAAGGTAAATTATATATTGAAAAAACTGAACTTAAAAAAAGATCAAAGGCTTTTGGATATAGGCTGCGGCTGGGGAGAACTTGTTATTGAGGCTGCAAAGCAATATGGAGTAAATGCCCTGGGAATAACTTTAAGTGAAGAACAATATAAAAAAGCTACTGAAAGAGTGAGTGAAAATAATTTGCAGGGAAAAGTTGAAATAAAGTTATTGGATTATAGAGAACTTTTAGGTAAAACGGATAAATTTGATAGAATAGTAAGTGTGGGAATGATCGAACATTCAGGAAAGAAAAATTTGCCTGTTTATATGGAAGATGTAAAAGAGATGTTAAATGAAGGTGGAGTATCTCTTCTTCATTGTATTACTGCACAGACAGAGGGAGAAGCAAATGAATGGATAAAAAAATATATATTCCCTGGTGGATATATTCCATCTATAAGAGAATTAGTTAGTTTGATGGCAGATAACGATCTTCATCTAGTTGATGCAGAGAGTTTGAGGCTGCATTATTTTAAAACATTGAAATGCTGGGCTGAAAATTTTGAAAAGAATTTAGATGAAATAAAAAAAATTAAGGATGACAGATTTATAAGGATGTGGAGGCTTTATCTAAATGCTTGTGCAGCTTCATTTCACTATGGAGTAGTTGATATACATCAATTTGTGTTTACTAAAGGACTTAATAATGAGCTTCCTATGACTAGAAAATATTTGTATGAAGATTAAATTATGTTGTAAAATCAGAGCTGTATACTCTGATTTTTTTATACCATGGTTATCATTGCTGGCCTCCCCAGAATATAAGCAATGTTACGTTCCTGGAGAAGTTCTTCTAAGGTTTAAGGCACGGCAAAAGTATTCTTTATGAGCAAATTTACCCTTGAACCTAAGAATGACTTGATATAAGCTGAAAGTCAGTATATATTGTAAAATATAAAGAGGAGATAATGTATGATTATAGATGCAGTTATTTTTGACATGGATGGAGTTATCATAGACAGTGAACCATTGCACAAAAAATTAAATGACGAGTTGTTAGCTGAATATGGTGTAAAAATGGGTAAGGAAGAACAACTTAGTTTTATAGGAACCACAAGTTATTATGAATGGAAAACAATTAAAAGAAGATATAATTTATCTAACTCTCTAGAGGAACTGGTGAAAAGAGATAGAGATTTGTATTTAACCAATTTAAAAAAAAATGAAGATATAAAACCAATAGAAGGTGTGGATGAACTTATAAAGTTCCTTTACAGCAAAAATTTAAAATTAGCTGTAGCATCTTCATCTCCAATAAATGTTATAGAAATTGTCATTAAAAGACTTAAATTGGAAGAATATTTCTGCCGGCTTGTTACAGGTGACGATGTTAAAAATAGCAAGCCTGCTCCAGATATATTTTTAAGAGCAGCGAGACTTCTAGATGTAAGACCGGAACATTGTATAGTGGTAGAGGATTCTAAAAATGGAGTGGAGGCTTCAAAAAAAGCTGGAATGTACTGCATGGCATTTAAAAATTTGAATTCGGGAAACCAAGAATTGTCAAAGGCAGATTTTATATGCAACTCTTTTTGCTGCATGTTAAGGGAATTTAAAAAAATTGTTTTTTAAACTTTTTTAATATTGTGGATAAACGCAAAAAATTACTTTTTTCGTTTATAATAATACAATAATGTAAAAAAGGAGATAAACTATGGATATAAGTAATTTTGTTGTTCACAGTAAAAAGGAAAACAGGAGATTTGAATATGGAGTGAAACTTGTTCCGAATTTAGCAATGGATAGATTTGTAGACAGTATTTTGACTTCAACAGAAAAAAATGCTAAGGGATGTAATAAATATAAAGCTTCTTTTAAGAGAAGATGTGGTATTAAAACTATTTTAAATAATTTTGAGTTTGATGAAAAAAATTTCTTGAGATATATAGAGTTTTTAACTTCTTTTAAGGATTCAAATATAAAAAGCAAAAAATTTGAAATAAAAAAATATGGAGAAATAGAATTGATGTTTCTCAATAAAAGGATGATAAAAATATCTTCAAGAAATAATTGTACTAAGTTATTTTTTGTCATCTCAAGAAAAGAATTGGGATCCTATATAAATATACTAAAAAGTGTGCATTTAACTGAGGTAAGTGACTCTTTTATATATTATATGAATTATATTATAAATCCTTTAAGTAAGATAGAAAGAGATAAATTGCATGCAGAAGTTTTATATATATTGATAGATGGAGCATTGGATGCTAAAGATAAGGAGCTGTTTAATTTTCTCTGCGATGAATTAAAAAATAGAGGAAGATGATATTTTGAACAAAATTTGTATTTGCTCATGAGGATAAAAGGGATAATATACAATATTATGTTATACAGGTTTTTGACAGTATGGAAGCTCATTCAGCTAAATGTATGATATTATGAAAATAAAAAGGATGACAGTGCATGTCGATGGACTGGGACTTGGGAGAAAATAAACTTATTCCTGAAAATTAATGGATTTGATTTGTGACTCTAAAATGGTATTCAGGAGTATTTTCCGTAATAGCATTAAACTGATAGCCTAAATTACTATAGTAGTCTATTATTTTGGGCAATGCCTGACAGGTATTTTCATTTTTACTGTCACAATGTGCCAGTAAAAATATTTTATTTGGATTAATACATTTTTTTGTACCTTCCTGGTATAGTTTACTGACAGATGTTCTATAATCTATGCCATCTGACAGGCATAGATTCCAGTCATATATTTTATACCCGGAATAATGTAATCTTTCTAAAAGAGATTCATCTAGATGACCTTTACTTCCGGTGGGAAACCTTATTATTTTAGAACTAAAGCCTAAAACATTTTCTACTTCTTCATCAGTTTTATCCATTTCATTTAAGAAAAAATCAGGACTTGAATATATCTTGCTGCATTTATGGGTATATGTATGAAGTCCTATGCTGTGTCCCTCATTTTCCATTCTTTTCAGTATTTCTTCATGACCTTTTATTTTATATCCTATTACAAAAAATGTTGCTTTTACGTTTTTATCCTTTAGTATATCCAGTATTTTTCCGGTGACTTCTGTGCTGGGACCGTCGTCAAAAGTAAGATATATCATCTTGTTTTTAGGGCAGGCAGTTAGGTCGTTTCCTGAAGAAGGTGAAATTCCTGAAAAAGCGTTCACAGAAGCCGTGCAGTTTAATGATATATATAAAGTGTATAGTAGAGCTGATAAAAAATATTTGAATTTCATTTTAAATCTCCTTTTATTTTATTTCTTTAATTAGTATTTACTCTTATTATTTTTTTATAAGTGTGATAATATATGTTATATTAGTTTTATTATATTTTAATCATTTTACATATATAAGGAGTGACAATAGTGGAAGTTTACTTTGATAATAGTGCTACAACCAGGCCCTATTCTGAAGTTATAGATTCAATGGTAGATGCTATGAAAAATTATTATGGAAATCCATCCTCAGCATATTCCCTAGGATTAAAAGCAGAGTTGAAGATGAATGAGAGTAGAGATATAGTTGCAGGAACTTTGAATTGTGATAAAGATGAGATAATATTTACTTCTGGAGGAAGCGAGAGCAATAATTTCTTAATAAGAGGTTTTGTAAAATCTGGTGGACAGGTTATAACAAGCAAAATAGAACATCCCAGTGTCTTAAATACCTGTAAGGCTCTGGAAGATAAGGGAGTAGAGGTTATCTACCTTGATGTGAACAGCAGAGGACAGGTTGACCTGAATCAGCTTGACAATAGTATAAATAAACAAACACAGGTAGTCAGCATAATGCATACCAATAATGAAATAGGAACAGTTCAAAATATTGAAGCTATAGGAAAGCTCATAAAAGAAAAAAGCAGCAGGGTAAAATTTCATGTAGATGCAGTTCAGGCTTATGGAAAGTATGACATAGATGTTAAAAAATCAAATATAGATTTGCTATCCGCCAGTGGTCATAAAATACATGGTCCCCGGGGGATAGGAATTGCCTATGTTAGAAGAGGACTTTTACCCACACCTCTCATATATGGAGGAGGACAGGAGAAAGGTTTTAGGTCAGGCACTGAAAATCTGGCTGCTGCTGTTGGGTTTGCAAAAGCTGCTGAGAAAATATACAAAAATATAGAGGAAAATTTTCATAGGGTATCTGACATAAAAGAATATTTCATGAAAGAACTTAAAGGAATAAAAGGAATAAAAATAAACAGTCAGGGCATGGAATATTCACCTTATGTATTGAGTGTTTCTTTTATAGGGGTCAGAGGAGAAGTATTGCTTCATATGTTGGAGGAAAAAGGTATTTATGTTTCCACAGGATCCGCCTGCTCTGCTAAAAGCAGCAAGGACAGCCATGTATTAGAGGCCATTGGACTTCCAAAAGAAGAGTTAAAGGGTACTATAAGATTTAGTTTTGGTGATGGCAATTCAAAAGATGAAGTGGATTATACTTTAGAGGTGCTGGATAAATCTTTAAAGTTTTTAAGGAGAGTAGGTAGATGAGAAAGTTATTGCTTGTAAAGTATGCTCCGGAAATATTCTTGAAAGGATTGAACAAGGGAAAATTTGAAAGAAAATTAAAAGACAATATAAAAAATGTTTTTAATGACAGTAAGTATGATTTTGTAATAGATCAGGGAAGATGGTTTATAGAATGTTGTGATCTGGAAGATGGAATAAAAAGACTCAAAAGGGTATGCGGAGTGTCGGAAATATGTGTGGTAGATGAAATAGACTCCAATATGGAAAGTATAAAAAAACAGGCACTTAAAAGTGTTTTTGAAAACGAGGGAAAAACTTTTAAAATTGTAACTAAAAGGGCAGATAAAAGTTTTCCTGAAACTTCCATGGATGTAAGCAGAGAAGTTGGGGCCTATATTTTACAAAATACTGAAAAATTAACTGTAGATGTGAAAAAACCGGATTTTTTTGTAAATATAGAGATAAGGGAAAAAACCTATGTGTATTCAAAGAGAATAAAGGGGATAGGTGGAATGCCTTACGGTACTAACGGCAGTACCATGCTTATGCTCTCAGGAGGCATAGATTCTCCGGTAGCTGGTTATATGATGGCGAGAAGAGGGGTTCAGTTAAATTGTGTGTACTTTCACAGTCATCCTTATACCAGCGAAAGGGCCAAGGAAAAAGTTAAGGAATTGGCGGGAATATTGAAGAAATATACGGGAAGTATAAACCTCTATGTTGCACCCTTTACAAAAATACAAATGGGTATAATTGAGAACTGCAGGGAAGATGAATTAACTATAATAATGAGAAGATTTATGATGAGAATAGCCTGCAATTTAGCAAGCAAATATAATATAGATTCTGTGACTACAGGTGAGAGTATAGGTCAAGTTGCCAGCCAGACTATGGAGGGCCTCATTGTAAGCAATGATGCAGCAGACAGACCGGTGTTCAGGCCCTTAATAGCCATGGACAAAGTGGATATAATGGATGTGGCAAGGCAGATTGGCACTTATGAAACTTCCATATTGCCCTACGAGGATTGTTGTACTATATTTGTGCCAAAACATCCTAAAATTAAACCAAAGGTTGAAGAAATAAGGAAAGCAGAAAGTGTATTGGATATAGACGGTTTGGTAAAAGAGGCTGTGGAAAATACTGAGTTTTTTAATTAAGGTCAGTTAAAAAGTGCAGTTCACTTGTATTTTAGTGAACTGCACTTTTTATTCTATGATTGTGCTTTTACCGTTTAAAATTTTCAGATTATTGTTTTCATACCCCACGTTATATATAACATTATATTTGCTTGTTTTAGAATTGGGTTCATTTCCCTCAACGGCCTGGATTGTGGCTGAAACTTCTATATTCCCATTATCTGTTCCACGACAGAGCATATTATCTATTTTTACAGATACGGTTTGGAGATAACCTTTCCTAAAATCTTCATAGGCCGTGCTTTGCTGCCAGCTTGCTCCAAGAAGAGAATAGGCAGTTACATAGTCATTAGAATTTAAGCTGTTGTAAAAATATGAAACTAAGTAAGCGGCATCTTCATTAGTGGGTTTCTGGTTTTTATCTGAAGTGATATCCTGAGATGAAAATTCATATGTAGTAGGATTAGCCGCCCAGTTATTTATCATGGAATCAACCTGAGTTATTGGTATGCTGAAACCTATGGATTCATCATCTATTTTTGCAGAATTTATGCCTATAACCTGTCCTGTATTTCTATCCAGAAGAGGACCACCGCTGTTGCCGGGAGATATAGGAGCAGAAATCTGATAAACATTTTTATACTGATAATTTTCCAGAGTGAAGCTTCTGTTTAATCCACTTATTATACCGGTGGTAGCTGTGTTTTGAAACCCAAGTGGACTTCCAAGAGCTATTATTTCGTCTCCTATGTCAGCCTTTTTATTTTTCAAAATCTTCATAGGGCTTTTTCCACTTAAGTTATCAACTCTGACTAAAGCCACATCTGTGATTTCGCTTTTGCCTATGAGTTTACCTTTATATGTTGTAGTATCAGCCATTTTTACGGTTATGGAAGATCCATTGTTCACCACGTGTGCATTGGTTACTATATCTCCTTTTGTATCATATAAAAAGCCAGAACCGGTTATATTTTCGCTGCCATTTTTTACTTCCAGGGATACAACCAGTTTTTGATTTTCATGTATTATTGCCTTTAAATTTTTGGGCTTAGGAGCACTTAGTGCTTCAGCCACATCTCCTAATTTAGATGAACTTCTAGAGGATTTAAGACTTATATTTCTATGTATAATTATACATGCAACAGCACCAAATACTACAAGGGCTATTGTTATAAGAAGGGAGATTACAAAATTTCTATTTATTTTCATAATTGTCCTCCTGTGGCAAGACCCAGGTTATATTTGTAATTTTAATATGATGGCCTTTTGATGTCCCATATTCTGTATTCTCAAATTGACCTGTGTCATTTATATCCAGATGGTTAGGATATACGTAAGTAGAGTCACTTCCCAGTTCAGTATTGTTGGAATCATACATGGTATAGTATATCTGCACTGAACTTATTGGCTTTGTAGCTATATTTTTAATATTTCCCTTGATTACAAAATCCCCATATTTATTTACAGAAGTGGAAGTGGAAGTTACTTCTACTGCATTGGTCTTATTATTTTTGTCTTCCATAGCTGCTGAGGCCATGGCATTCTGAAGTCTGGTTTGTTCAGCCGCTTCAAAGGAATTTTTTTCAGATATTATAATTTGTTTAAAATTAATTAATTTCTTATCATTTGGATTATAAGTAATACCCTTGTTTAAAGTTTGAAGGGCAGAAGTAAAATCATTTTTCTTCAAGTATTCGTTTGCAGTATCATAAGCTATGCTGCTTATTCTCTTTCTGAGTTCCGCAGCAGTTTCACTGGCTTCTTTTACATTGTAATTGGATATTTTATTGAGGAGTTCAGCCAAATCCTCTATACTGCTTTTATTATTCATTTCGTTTTTTATCTGTAGTACAGTTATACCCATCTTCTTATTGTCTATGTTTTTATTTAATAGGGAATAAAAAGCTCCAGCTTTATCTGATATTAAATTACTGGTCTCATCCAGTTCATTTAAAGCTTTATTATAATCTTTTTTCTTTATGTAACTGTCTAGAACATTTATATGGGAGTTTACAATTTCACCATCCTGTAAAAATTTTTTATCCGCCTTTAAAGTTTCATTATTTGGACGTAAGCTTAAAGCTTTGTCTATTATTGGATAAGCACCTGATATATTACCTTGAAGTGCCATGTTTTCAGCAGTTATTCTATTTTTTTCTACACTTTTTGAAATAGAAACCTGATAGAAATAATAGGTACAGGTTAAACTTACAGTAATTACTGCGGATAAAAGAGGCATGACCACATTTATATTTTTATAAAAAGGAATTTTACAGCAAGTTTTATTGTTATCTTCTTTATTTAAATTAGAATCTGTTATATTGACATTTGGTTTATCTAGAGTTAAAGCATTCACCCGATCCTTTTCTATGTTTTGTTTTAGGGCTTGCCTTATATTATGAACTTGAATGGTGCTGTCATTTAAATTTTCCTCTTTAGTATTATCTTTTAAATTGGTTCCACATTTTTCACAAAATAAAGCTTCACTGGAAACTCTAGTTCCGCATTTATAACAAAACATTGTGTTATTCTCCTTAAAATTATTAATTTTCGCATCCATGGCAGCTTTCGCAATTTGAAACATCAGGATTAAATACAGGTGCTATAGTGAATTTCCCGTCTCCAAGGCCATTTTCACTTCCACAAAGGAATATAAAACCACTAAATTGTACGAATAAATTCTTATCTACTATAAAGCTTATATCCTTTACCTGTTGAATTAAATCATTATCAGTTTTATTGTCCACACTTATGTTGAAACGGGGACCATGACAGGACATACCTTCTAAATAGATTCTTATTACATCACAAGTTATATTGTTTTCAGTCAAAAACTTTTTAAATTCGCTATAGGCTATATCGCTTATTTTTATAAAATTCATATAAAACCCTCTCTTATATATAATAATTTATTTTTTGTAAGTAGATAAATATACTTTATATGTATTGTATCAAAAATTTTATATTTGTACTATAGTAATTTATTTATAGCAAATATTATTATATTTTGTTAAAATAAGTATGTATAAGATAGAATCACTTAATTTCATAGAGCGGAGATGTAAACATGAATAAAAAAGATTTAGCAAATATAAGGAAGGAATTTAAATTGGGAAGCTATAAGCTGCCTATTAAAGAGGTCTACAGCGTATATTTAAAAAAAGATAATGGAGAAATAATAACCAGAGAATTGGAACATTTTGAAATGATGGAAATAGAAAAAAGAGAACTTTATTTAAATAATTTTAAGAAGGTGCTCACAGGTTCCCTGGATTCCAAGATATTTGAATTGAATTTTAGAGAAATGGAAAAGGAAAAAAATCCAGATGATAGTGAAAATACTCAGCGTATATTGTATAATGCTTTAAATTCCAAGGAGAGCATAGCTGAATTCGGAGATAAAGTAGTGGATAAAATATCTAAAAATTACACTTACGATACAGATGTAGTGATAAATTTTATAAAAGCAGAGTATTACAGCAGCAATAAAAAAAATGAGGATGAAGGAGATAGTGACATAGAGGATTATGTGCAGGCCGTAGAATTTTTATTGTGTAGTGTAAATAAAGTGGAAATTCCCAAGAAAGTATTAAAATTTGACTATACTGAAATGAAATTCAAGCCAAATTCTGCACTGGACATGATTATAAATTTAAATTCTCCCCTAGATGGATTTATGTTTCCAAGTTTTACATGTCAGTATGTAGATGTAAATAAGATAATATATTACTCTTCAAAGGCCAAACAAATTAATGGTACTTTTGTAGAGAAGGTACTGGATTGTACAATAAAACCTACAGCAGTAGAAGAAAAAGAAAATTTTAATGCCATATTGGGCACTGCAGTAGGAGGCAAAATAAAACCGGATATTATGCAGGATATATATGAAAAGATAAATGAAAAGCTTGATGAAGAAGACAGGGAAGAAGAACCAACCTTAGATATGAATGAAGTTACAAGGGTACTGGGTGAAAGTGGTGTAGAAAGTGTACAATCTATTAAAAATGCCTTTCAGGAAGTATGCGGGGAAGATTATGAGTTTAAAGCCAGGAATGTAGTTCCTGATTTTAAAAGTAAATCTATAAAGATTGAGAATGAAAATACAAGCATAACCATAAAACCACAGGATTTAAGCAGTGTAAGGCAGGTAGTGGATAAAAAAGGCAGGAAATGTCTATTAATAGAGCTGAAAGAAGATATGGTTGTAAATGGACTTAACCTGGAGACTGAGGAGATAGAGGATTATATTTAAATTTTTAATTTTCCAGTAAAAAATTTATTGACAATGTTTAATATTGCTGATATACTGATTGTCATAATATTAAATATTGAATAAACTTATTAAGAGAGGTGGAGGGAAAGGCCCTATGAAACCCAGCAACCAGTATTGATTAATGCATTGGTGCTAATTCCTGCAGCCTATAGCTGAGAGATGAGGTAATCATGAGAATATAAACTCAGGGGTTTCCTCTGAGTTTTTTATAATTTAATTAAATACAAATTTTAAAGGTTGACCAGAAAAACTGGAGACTAAATTTTGATTTTTATAAGATTTAGTCTCTTTTTTGTTTTGCCGCAATTTATTTTAATTAAAGAGAAAGATGGTATATAGGCAATTATTAAAAGAAAGGAGGAGGAAGGAAATTATTATGATAAGTGTACAAAATTTAAGTAAAACCTTTAGTACGCCTAAAGGTAAAATTCAAGTACTAAAAGATATAAATCTTAAAGTGGAGAAAGGAGATATTTTCGGAATAATAGGCTTTAGCGGAGCTGGAAAGTCTACAATGATACGCTGCTTAAATAGGCTTGAAGAACCTACTTCAGGCACTGTACTCATTGGAGACAAAGATATTACTGCTATGGATAAAAACGAACTTAGAGAAGCTAGAAAAAAAATTGGAATAATATTTCAAGACTTTAATTTATTTGATTCAATGACTGTATATAAGAACGTAGCTTTTCCTCTAAAGATATCTGGTTATCCTGAACAAAAGATAAAGAATAGAGTGCATGAAATATTGAATTTAGTAGAGCTGAGTGACAAGGTGGATTCTTATCCTGCCCAATTAAGCGGAGGTCAGAAGCAGAGAGTGGGTATAGCCAGGGCACTGGCCAATGAACCAGATGTGTTATTAAGTGATGAAGCTACCTCCGCATTAGATCCACAGACCACTTATTCCATATTGGAGCTTTTAAGGGATATAAATAAAAAACTTAATTTAACTATTCTGCTTATAACCCATGAGTTGGATGTTATTAAATATATCTGCAATAATATGGCAGTGATTGAAGAAGGTAAGATTGTGGAAACAGGAAGCACAAATTCAGTATTTTTAAATCCTAAAAGTGATACTGCTAAAAAGTTTGTTAAAATAATGAGAAATCTCAGTGTGAATTCCGATTATCCTGGAGGTGAGGTAATATGACTGATGATTTTAAAATGTTGATTCTAAAAGGATTGTCGGAAACCATAGAAATGGTAATTATAGCTGGCTGCATAGCACTGCTCATCGGGCTGCCGCTTGGAATTATTTTGGTTGTTACTAAAAAAGGACATATTTTAGAGCATGAAAAATTAAATAAAGTATTGGCTGCTATAGTAAATGCAATAAGATCCCTTCCTTCTATAATATTAATTGTGGTTTTACTGCCATTAGCCAGATTGATTGTAGGAACTACATTGGGTATGAAGGCAGCTATTGTTCCCATATCCATAGGAATAGCACCTTTTTTAGCTAGAATTATTGAAACATCAATAGAAGAAGTAGAATGGGGAAAAATTGAAGCAGCTTTGGCTGTGGGAGCAAAACCATTTCAAATTATATTAAAAGTTTTAATACCAGAAGCACTGCCTTCACTTATAAGAGGGATTACAATTTCAATTATATCCATTATTGAATTTACTGCTGTAGCTGGTGCTATAGGAGCAGGAGGATTGGGAAGCCTGGCAATACGTTTTGGATATGAGAGATTTCGTGAAGATATTATGGTAGCTACTGTTGTGCTGTTAATTTGCCTGGTGCAGATCATACAGTTTTCAGGAGACCATATTTCTAGATATGTAAATAAAAAAAGATATAAATTTGATTGATTATTTTAAGGGAGATGAATTAATATGAAAAAGAAAAGTGTAATATCATTGATGCTGGTGTTGGTTGTAGGATTGTTTTCAGGCTGTGGAAACAGCAGTGATTCAAAGAGTACAAGCAGTTCAAGCGATAAGAGCAAGAGTGTTACAGTGAAGATAGGAGCTGCAGCAGTGCCCCATGCGGAAATATTAAACCACATAAAACCTGCTCTGGCAAAAGAGGGAATCAATTTGGATGTTGTGGTACTGGATGATGAGGATCAGTTAAATCCAGCTTTACAGGAAAAACAGATAGATGCAAATTATTTTCAGCATTTACCTTATTTGGAGTCTGTAGCTAAAGAAAAAGGATACAATTTTGCAGTAGCTGGAAAGGTTCATGTGGAGCCAATAGGTTTTTATTCTGATAAAATTAAATCAAAAGATGAGCTCAAAAGTGGAGCCAAAATTGCAATACCTAATAATCCCTCCAATGAATACAGGGCTTTGGAACTTCTTCAGGAACAGGGATTAATTAAATTAAAATCTGGAATAGCTAACTATAGTGCTACACCTTCGGATATTGTGGATAACCCTAAAAATCTTCAGTTTGTAGAAGTTGATGCAGCTCAGCTTCCCAGAGTATTGCCGGATGTAGATGGTTCCATAATAAATACAAATCTTGTACTTGAGGCAAAAATGGATCCTAATAAAGCATTATTTAGAGAGGATAGTAAATCACCTTATGCTAATCTTATTGTAGTAAGAAAGGGCGATGAAAATAAAAAGGAAATAAAAGAAATAGTAAAAAAGCTTAATTCAGAGGATGTAAGAAATTTTATAAAGAGTAAATATGGAGTTGCAGTAGTGCCAGCTTTTTAAAGGGGAGGTATAGCGTTGAGTATTAACATAAAATCTCCGGAAGTGGAAATAAGGGAATCCAGACTAGGTTCAATTACGGGATTTGGTGGAAGTGCTAAAGAATTATGCAGCAAATCCAGAAGTGGAAAGTTATGCGAAAAGAGAAGAAGTTTTAGCCAATGCCTGGGATGCAGTTCGGGAAATGCACTATGCCAATTGGTTATGATACAGGATGCGGTAGTAATAAATCATGCGCCTATAGGGTGTGCAGCCGACTTTCAGGATTATAATTTCACAAATAGAGTAGGACAGAGAAAGAGAAAATTACCTTTAAAAAATGCCAGGTTGTTAAATACCAATTTGAAGGAAAAAGATATGATATACGGTGGAATTTTTAAACTGGAAAAGACTATAGAAGAAGCCTACAAAAGGTTTAAGCCTAAAGCAATTTTTGTAACTACTTCCTGTGCATCTGGAATTATTGGAGATGATGTAGAAGAGGTAACTGATGAAGCACAAAAAAAATTGGGGATACCTGTGGTGTTTGTGGCTTGTGAAGGATTTAGATCCAGAATTTGGACAACAGGTTTTGATGCTGCATACCATGGTATTCTGCGGAAAATAGTCAAACCGCCGGTTAAAAAAAGAGAGGATATGGTAAATGTAATTAATTTTTGGGGAAGTGATATATTTACGGAGCTATTTGGACAAATAGGATTAAAGCCCAATTACATTGTGCCTTTTTCGACCATAGATCAACTGGAAAAAATATCTGAAGCTGCAGCTACAGTACAAATATGTCCTACACTGGGGACATATTTGGCAGCTGGATTGGAACAGGAATATGGTGTACCTGAAGTTAAAGCCCCACCAGCTTATGGCATTAAAGGTGCGGATATGTGGTTTAGAGAACTGGGTAAAGTTACCCATAGAGAAAAAGAAGTTGAAAAACTTATAAAATCTGAAAAAGATAAAATTGCTCCTGGGCTTGAAGAGCTTAGGAGCAAATTGAAAGGAAAAAGGGTATACGTCACAGCTGGAGCAGCTCATGGGCACAGTTTAATAGCTCTTCTTAAAGATCTCCATATGGAAGTAGTAGGTGCAGCTATATTTCACCATGATCCCTGTTATGACAATATGGATCCAAAAAGCGACAGCTTAGGATATGTTGTGAAAAATTATGGAGATGTGAAGAATTTTAATATTTGCAATAAACAGCCTTTTGAATTGGTAAATATATTGAATAGATTAAAACCAGATCTATTGGTGGCACGCCATGGAGGAATGTCTTCCTGGGGACCAAAATTGGGAATACCCACATTCCTGATGGGGGATGAGCAGTTTGGATTAGGATATGAAGGCCTGATAAATTATGGAAATAAAATAGTGGATGTACTGGCAACTAAGGAATTTGTGAAGAATATTGCTGCACACTGTGAATTGCCCTATACTGATTGGTGGCTAAAACAGGATCCTTATAGCTTTTTGGGAGGTGGTCATAGTGACTAAAACAACTGAAATAATAGAACAACCCAGGTACTATTGTGCATTGGGAGCGCAGCAGTCAGTACTGGCTATTAAAAGGGCCATACCCATATTACATTCCGGACCAGGATGTGGAATTAAACTTCATGATGGTCTCAGTGTTGCATCAGGATATCAGGGCATAGGGTATTCGGGAGGAAGTGCCGTACCTTGTACCAATACAACGGAGAGAGAAGTGGTGTTTGGAGGAGAACACAGGTTAAGACAGGTAATAGATGGGTCTCTAAAGGTTTTAAAGGGCGATCTATTTGTGGTTTTAACAGGATGTACTGCAGATATAATAGGGGATGATGTGGGGCAGGTAGTAAGTGAATATAAAAGTAAGGGGATTCCTATAGTTTATGCAGAAACAGGCGGATTTAAAGGAAGCAATTTCAAAGGACATGAATTGGTAATTGAAGCCATTATAGATCAGTTTATAGGTGAAAGAAAACCAGAGGTGGAGAAGGGGCTTGTAAATGTTTGGTCCGTAGTTCCATATCAGGATTCCTTTTGGACAGGTAATTTGGCGGAAATAAAAAAATTGCTTCAGTCAATAGGTCTGAAAGTCAACATACTTTTTGGGACGGAATCCAATGGTGTAGATGAATGGAAAACAATTCCCAATGCCCAGTTTAATTTAGTCCTCTCTCCCTGGGTAGGATTAAATATAGCCAAACAGTTAAATGAAAAATATGGTACTCCTTATCTGCATTATCCAGTGTTACCTATAGGGGCAAAGGAAACCAGCAAATTTCTAAGGACTGTGGCGGAATTTTCACAATTGGATAAAAAAAGGGTTGAAGATTTTATAAGCAGGGAAGAAAAAAGATTTTATTATTATATTGAAAGATCACTAGATTTTTTCATAGAATTTAGATATGATATGGCAGATAGATTTTTTAATATAACAGACTCCTTTTATGCACTTGGAATAAGCAAGTATTTAGTGAATGAACTTGGAATTGTTCCAGGAGAACAATATATTACAGATGATGCCCCGGAAGAATATAGAAAAAAAATAGAGTATGAATTTGCACATCTATCCCAGGATATATTTTCTAAAGTAATATTTGAAACTGATGGAGGTAAAATACATGAAGGGTTAAGAAAATATAATCATGGTAATTATACACCATTGATTTTGGGAAGTTCCTGGGATAGAGATATAGTATCAGAATTAAAGGGTTTTGGAATAAACATATCCTTGCCAGTGATGCATAGGTTAGTACTTAATAGGACTTATGTAGGATATAATGGTGGATTGACATTGACAGAAGATATATACAGCAATATATTGGAAAGTTATAAATAATTAAATACAATTTAATTAAAAAATTAATTGACCCTAGAAACATTATACGGTATAATTAAAAGCAATAATTTAATATTGATCCTTATCAAGAGAAACTTAGGGAATGGCCCGATGAAGTTTCAGCAACCCATGTGAGTATTACATGTAAGGTGCTAAGTCCATCAGAACACAGTTCTGGAAGATGAGGTAAAGGTAAAACTTTAATGCAAATCTTTTATGTTTATTGCCATATAAGTTAATCCTCTTCATCTGAAGAGGATTTTTTTAGTTTATCAAGTTATTTTTAGGTACGGTGGAGTTTGCCCATAAGGAATGCTTTTATACCGAACCTTATTAACAGTATTCTTAGTGTCTTTAGCACTTAGAATACGTTATCCTTTAGGGGAAGAATAAATCCAGGGGCACAGCAGTACTTGTCATACCTAGATTTGAAAAAGCTGGGGGGTATTAGCAATGGTAGCCATTGGATAAATTATTATAAAAGGGGGTAATATAAAAATGGAGGCAAAAATTATACGGGAAAAAAACCAGATTTCAGAGCAGTATATTAAGAAAATATTGCAATCATTAAAAAGTATAAGCTATGGTTCAATAACTTTAGTGATTCAAGACGGAATAGTAATTCAGGTAGAGACAAAGGAAAAAATAAGACTTAAATAAATGGCGGATTTGTTTAATTATCTAAAGAATAAAAATTGAGATAATTTAAATTGGATTAAGTTATTATCAGAAAATAAAAACTTTTAGAGAAAAATATAAAATGCATATTTTCATTATTGATTATCCTTTGAATAAATAGTAAAATGTAATCAGGTACAATGTTGAGTATTTAAGTCGGATATTCTATCTCATCTAATTACTCATTTATATTGTAGCTGATTTTTAAAATTAAACATGACTCAAATACTCGGATATAAAGGAGAGGTATAATGGGAAAAAAGTTACTGGAAATAAACAATCTAAGAACAAAAGTTGAAGATAAGGAGATATTGAAAGGACTTAATTTACAAATTGGGAAGGGTGAAGTTCATGCCATAATGGGTCCCAATGGGGCAGGAAAGTCCACTCTTGTAAATACTATAATGGGCCATCCCAAATATGTTATATCAGCAGGAGATATAGTATTTGAAGAGGAGAAAATAAATGATTTAAAAGTAGATGAAAGGGCAAGACGTGGGATATTTATGTCTTTTCAATATCCAGAAGAGATACAGGGAATAACTGTTGAAAATTTTTTGCGAAGTGCAAAGGCTGCTGTTACGGGAGAAAGAAGTGGCATATTGGCATTTAAAAGAGCTTTAAAAGAAAAATTGAAACTTTTAAAAATAGATGAAAGTTATGCACAGAGATATTTAAACGTGGGATTTTCAGGTGGGGAAAAGAAAAAAAACGAAATACTTCAGATGGCAGTACTTGAACCTAAACTTGCCATGCTTGATGAAACAGATTCAGGACTTGATGTAGATGCAGTTAGAATAGTATCAGAAGGAGTAAGCAAACTTAGGACAAAAGATAATTCAATACTTATAATTACACATCATGACAGTATTTTGGAACATTTAAAACCGGACTATGTTCATATACTTGTAGACGGTAGAATAGTTAAGACCGGTGATGCATCCTTGGCTGAAGAAATAGAGAAAAATGGATATGACAAGTTTAAGGCACTGGTTTAGCGGATTGTCTTGGAAGAGAGGTGTTTTTATTGGAAAAAGATAAAACTCATATAGAAGATGTAAAAAGAAGTATTTATGATATAAAAAATGAAGATAAATCCAGTTATAAAACTGGCTCAGGTCTTACAAAAAAAATAATAGAAGAAATATCTGAGGAGAAAAATGATCCTGATTGGATGAGGGAGTTTAGACTTAAATCTCTGGATATTTACAATAATATGTCAATGCCATCCTGGGGACCTGACTTAACAGACTTGGATATGAATAACATAGTTACCTATGTAAGACCGGATACCAGTATGAAACATGATTGGAAGGATGTGCCGAGGGATATAAAGAAAACATTTGACTTACTTGGAATACCTAAGGCAGAGCACGAATCACTGGCGGGAGTTGGCGCACAATATGATTCAGAAGTGGTTTATCACAATGTAAGTGAAGAACTTAAAAAACAGGGCGTTTTATACATGGATATGGAGACGGCAATAAGGGATTATGGAGAACTTGTAAAGCCACTTTTTATGAGACTTGTGCCTCCAACAGACCATAAGTTTGCAGCACTTCATGGAGCAGTGTGGTCCGGTGGTTCTTTTGTATATGTTCCAGAAGGAGTGCAAGTTGAAATACCAATTCAATCTTATTTTAGATTAAACGCCCCTGGGGCAGGTCAATTTGAACATACACTTATAGTAGTTGAAAAAGGAGCAAAAATTCATTATATAGAAGGTTGTTCAGCACCTAAATACTATGTAAACAATCTGCATGCAGGATGTGTTGAATGTTATATAAGAGAGGGAGCTTCCCTAAAATACAGCACTATAGAAAACTGGTCAAGAAATATGTACAATTTAAACACTAAAAGGGCAGCAGTAGATAAAAATGGTCACATAGAATGGGTAACAGGTTCTTTTGGTTCCAAAGTATCCATGTTGTATCCCATGAGCATACTAAGAGGAGAAGGAGCAAGATGTGATTTTACAGGAATAACTTTTGCAGGTGCGGGACAATATCTGGATACTGGTTCGAAAGTAGTGCATGCGGCACCAAATACCACATCTGTGGTTAATTCAAAGTCCATATCTAAAGATGGAGGGGTTTCCATCTACAGAGGCCTTTTAAGTTCCACAAAAAATGCAGTGAATTCCAGATCCAGTGTATCCTGCGAATCATTGATGCTTGATAGTGAATCCAGATCGGATACAGTACCTATTATAAGTGTGGCAAATAACAATGTGGATGTGGGTCATGAAGCCAAAATAGGGAGAATAAGTGATGATGCTATTTTCTATCTCATGAGCAGAGGACTTACGGAAGAAGAGGCAAGGGGCATGATAGTTACGGGATTTGTTGAACCTGTAGCTAAGGAACTTCCTCTTGAATATGCAGTAGAAATGAACAATTTAATTAAACTAGAATTAAAGGGAACTATAGGATAAGGAGGTACTGTATGATAGATAGTAAGGAAAATTTTAGTGACAGCAAGAATATAATTTCCACATTGCAAAATAAAAGAGATTTTAGATTAAATCAAGCCTATGTACCTACATGGAAGCATCTTGGATTGAATAATTTTCATATTGACAATTATAAACTTCCGGATATACGGGAATATGATGCAGATTATATGGATTTTAAAGCTGAAGATTTTAGGGATGTTACCATAGTACCTATAAAAGAAGCCGCAAGTGAAAACTGCCTTTGCAAATATTCCAGTTTTAAAGATGCCACTTCCGTGTCAAAGGATTTTGTGAAACTTGCGGAAGATGGATTTAATTCAGGAGTATTTATAAAAGCTCCGGAAAATAGAATTTTAAACTCTTATGTGAGGCTTAATTTTAATTTAGATAAACATAACCCTACAGTGGTAGATCACAATATAATTATAGCTGAACCAAACAGCAAAATTACTTTAGTAGTAGATTATTATACTAGGGAAAAAGAAATAAATGCTTTTCATGATGGATTGACCAAGGTGTTTGCTAAAAGCGGATCTCAGGTAAATGTCGTAAAAATTCAAAGAATGAATGATAAATCTACTCATTTTGATTCAAATATGGCACAAGTTGATGAAGGTGCAAAGGTAAATTGGATTACTATAGAAATAGGCAGCCATATAAATGTTACAAATTATAACTCGGATTTAAAAGGGGAACGCAGCAGTTCCGATATATATTCAGCTTATTTGGTAGATGGAGATAGAAGACAAGATCTTTATTATACTGCCAACCATTTTGGAAAGAAGAGCGTCAGCAATATGGTTATAGAAGGAGTATTAAAAGATAAAGCAAGGAAAGTGTTTAAGGGAAATATAGATTTTAAGAGGGGATCTTCTAAGTCCAAGGGATCTCAAGCTGAAGAAGTGCTTCTTTTAGATCCAACGGTTAAGACGGATACTATTCCAATGCTTCTCTGTCAGGAGGAAGATGTAGATGGGCAGCATGCAGCTAGTGTAGGTAAAATAGATGAAAATCAGCTTTTTTATTTAATGAGCAGAGGGTTTGATTATGGCGAAGCGGAGAAACTAGTTATAGAAGCCAGGTTTAGTCCTATTTTTGATAAAATTCCTGCAGAGGATTTAAAGAAATTTTTATCTGAAGAACTTAAAAGGAGGATTATAAATGAGTAATGGGAATGTAATACAAACGGGTATAGATGTAAAAAAGATAAGAAAGGATTTTCCAATACTTTCTATAAAGGTAGAAGGCAAGGATTTGGTGTATTTTGACAATGGAGCAACTACACAAAAACCACTATCCGTTATAAAAGCTGTGGAACATTACAATGAAAATTTAAATGGCAATCCTCATAGAGGAGCCCATTACTTAGGAGTTACATCCACAGAAGCTTATGAGGGAGCCCGTGAGAAGGTAAGAGAATTTATTGGAGCAGAGAAATCTTCTGAAATAATATTTACAAGAAATACTACGGAATCATTGAATTTAATAGCTTACAGCTATGGGCTCGATTCTATAAATAAGGGAGATGAGATAGTAATTGCTATTTCAGAGCATCACAGCAATATACTTCCATGGCAGATGGTGGTAAAGGCCAAAGGTGCAGTACTTAAATACATGTATGTTAATGAAGATGGGAGAATAACTGAAGAAGAGTATAAGAGCAAAATTACTGATAGAACAAAAATTGTATCTATTGCACAGGTGTCAAATGTACTTGGAACAAAGTATCCAGCTAAAGATATTGTGAAATATGCCCATGAAAAGGGAGCTATAGCTATAGTAGATGGGGCTCAGAGCACACCTCATATGAAAGTAGATGTATCTGATCTTGACGCTGATTTCTTTGTGTTTTCAGGCCATAAGATGTTAGCCTCCATGGGAATAGGAGTACTTTATGGAAAAGAGGATCTTCTCTTAAAAATGTCTCCATTTTTGAGAGGTGGAGATATGATAGAGTATGTTACAGAACAGAATGCCACATTTGCAGAACTGCCTTTTAAATTTGAAGCTGGTACCCAGAACGTAGAAGGAGCAGTGTCCCTTGGAGCAGCTATTGATTATTTGAACTCAATAGGACTTGATAAGATTGAAGCTTATGAGGAAGAGCTTACGGAATATGCCCTTAGAAAAATTTCGGATATAGATTATGTTACAGTGTATGGTCCTAAAGATGTAAAAAACAGGGCAGGAATTATTTCATTTAATGTAAAAGGTGTTCACCCTCATGATGTTGCAACTATATTAAACAGCTATGGGGTGGCAGTAAGATCAGGACATCACTGTGCACAGCCACTTATGAAACATTTGGGAATTCAAGCATCTTCCAGAGCCAGTTTTTATTTTTACAACACTTATGAGGAAGTAGACAAATTTATAGAAGCTCTTAAAAATGTGAGGAAGTGGTTAGGATATGGACGATCTTAGTCTTATATATTCTGAAATAATAACAGAGCACAATCAGGATACAACAAACAAAAGAGAACTGGAAAATCCAGATCTAAAAGAAAGAGGTCATAATCCAAGTTGTGGGGATGATATAACTCTTTCACTGAAATTCAAAGGAGATGTTATAGATGATATAGCCTATGAGGGAAGCGGATGTGCCATATCCCAGGCTTCTACATCTATGATGATAGATTTGATTAAAGGCAAAACCATTGAGGAAGCTTTAAATTATGTTAAAACTTTTATAGGAATGATAAAAAAAGAAATTACAGATGAAAAAGAACTGGAAAAATTAGAGGATGCCATAGCGCTTAAAAATATATCAATGATGCCTGCCAGGGTAAAATGTGCGGTGCTTGCCTGGCATACATTGGAAGAAGCTATAAAAAAAAGGGGAAAAGATAGCTCTAACAATTAAAAATCTAATTATTAAGAAATACCCCAAAGGTTTTGCTTTTGGGGTATTTCTTAATAATCAATTGTTTTTATATCTATTTATAAAGGAATTGTATTCATTTCGCAGATCATTTTTATCTTCTTCAGATGCAAAGGAATAATCTATTCCATTTTCTATAACTTTTTTTATGTCGCCAAAACTAAAATTTTGATATTTTACAAGGTACTCAAACTCTTGAATTATATCTGTATTTGACACTGTGGTATTATCTGTATTTACAGTTATGACAAGACCTTCATCCAAATATTTTTTTACAGGGTGCTCATTGTAACAGTTTACGGCAGATGTATTTACGTTGCTGGTCATGCACACTTCAAGAGGGATTTTGTTTTCTTTCATATATTCAACTATTTTGTTGTCTTTATATGCATAGGTACCATGACCTATTCTTTCAGCATATAATGTTTTTATAGATTTTATTATATTTTGTGATATACCTGTTTCACCTGCATGAACTGTACGGTGAATACCATATTCCTTTGCCAGCTTGAAAGATTCCCGGTGAATTTCAGGTGGAAAATCCGATTCATTTCCTGCAAGATCTATGGCAACTACACCCCTGCCAAAAAATTTTTTTGCCAGATTGACAAGAGCTATTCCATATTTAACAGGTTCCTGTCTTAAAATACATAGAATTAAATTTGACTTGATACCTAGATTATTTCTATTATATTTCATGGCAGATATCACGGTTTCTACAACCTGTTCTGGATTTAATTTATCATTCAAATGATTAAAAGGAGCAAAGCGTATCTCTATGTATTTAATGTTTTTTTGGGAGGCATCTTCTAGTAATTCAGTAGTTACTCTATATATATTTTTTTCACTTTGCATAATTTTTATAGGTAAATTGAATTTGTCCAGATAGTCTTTTAAAGAACTGCATTTTCCAAAAACTTTAACTTGTTTTTCAAAAGTGTTTAAATTATTGCTTAAAACAGGTATGTTTTCTCTGGAAGCTATGTCTAAAATAGTTTCAGGCCTTAAACTTCCGTCTAGGTGGCAGTGAAGATCTGTTTTCGGAATGAGTTTTATTATTTCATCAAGATTCATTATATCGTGCTCCTTATTAGTTATTTAAGATATATTAACATTATATATCTTAAACATTAATATATGATATGTTATATTTAAAAATTCTTAAGGAAAATTAAGCTACTGTACAGAGCATATTTACTGGGTATTTATTATAATTGCATATTTTTTAAGAGAGATTACAAAATATTTTCATTAGGTGTTGTAATTTACACAATAAAGTAATACAATAAATAAGGTTGTTAAAATTTATAAGAAAGATGGTAAATTTATGGAACAAATAGAACAATTAAGAGAAAAATTAAATTCATTGGTTATTAAAGATGATGTTTTATACAATGGAGAAATATTGGAGATAAGCCAACAGTTGGACAAATTAATTTATCTTCAATATAGGAATGTTAAGGATTATGGAAGTAATTTGATTTTTAATATGTAGTCATTGTGTGTTAACTAGCAGGTTGTGATATGTTTTTTACTATGTGGTTGATAATGGAATTGGTGAAGGAAATAAGTAGCTTTGGTTTGTTCTATGATACAATGTTTCATCTAAATTTGCGGTTGATTCTTAAGTCATACTCTTGGAATCATGATAAATTTGTAGCTGTAAAAATTATATTAGTAGTTGATAAAATTAATTTTAAAATATGTTGACAAATATGAAATTAAATGATACACTATACAAGCTGTCTTAAGAGAGGCAGGTAATTGAAGATGATCCTTGAAAATTAAACAGAATAAAAT
>NZ_JBGEWD010000011.1:0-110006 GCF_041205085.1 Clostridium moutaii | reverse complement strand
TAAAATTGGATGGCCTTTTGACCTAAAAAGTTATTGACATATACACATACTTAATTGAATTCCTGACAGCATCAAAATCTCTTCCCAATCCATTAACAAAACTGCTTATTTCTCGTATTTGGAGGTTTTGTGCATTATCGATCCATTTCTTAAGTCCATCGACGTTTTTATCTATAAGCATTTTTTTGAATTTCCATATAATATCATGAATTTTTTTAAAACAAGGATTTTCACTACAGATTCTTTCGAAAAGTTCCTGACTGATTGCCTTAACTTTTTCCGTTGGATTATATAAAAGCTTAAAAATGTCTTTGCGTTCTATAGTTATTGTTTTTATGCCTTTTTCTTGACTCTTATCATAGTAAAACTTCCAGCGCCTTTTCCAGTCTGCTATATAATGACGTATAGTAGAAGAAGATCCTTCATAGCCTAATTCTCGTATTTTTTTCTCTATAACATATCCCATGATGCCTTTTGTAAGCATATCATCCACATATTTTATAAATGGTGATAATTTACCTTCTTTCTTCTTTCCATAAGATGCATGAACAGGGTTAAAATTTTCATCAAGATATTTTCTAATTGTGGAGGTATTTAAGCCTGTACGCCTGGATATTTCTCGATTGCTACATCCAGCATTTTTTAACTCACGCACCTCATTTACCCGTTTCATTTTAAGGTTTACTTTCTCATCATGTACTGTCATCAACTTGGTTTGAAATAATAAATACCTTTCATATGGTGTCATTGAAATCAGCTTATCATAAGCTCGGATGTCCATGTTTAAGCTTTGGCAAATCTTTGTTTTACAATAACCTAAAGAAAGAAGACGTTCTATTTGATCATATTTTTCTTTTAATGTCAATTTTCTATTTTCATCTGCTTTTGAAGGCGGATGAAATTCTTCTTCGGTAAAATCTTCGCCATGTGGCAGAGATATCGATATATGCGTTTTGAATTTCTTCTTTAGATAGTCTACTGCATATGAAGTCAAGTTTTTTAGTAAATGAAACCTGTCACTGATCTGTATAGCATCGGGGTGTGAATCCGTAATTGCATTATGATAGGTAATTGATCCATCACGAGATATAATACGAAGGTTTTTATACGATTTTAGCCAATCTTTAACAGTCTCATATTCTCTTGAATCGATCATATCCAATATTCGGTGTGTTTTAATATCTACCATAATGGTTCCATAGGATTCTCTTTTCTTTAAGGCAAAATCATCAATACAAACCTCTATAACCACATCTTTATTAACTATGGGTTCTTCTTTTTTTTTAAGAGGCAGCAGACGGTACTCTTACCAACATCTACAATATTCTTTCTGAGTATTTTTGAGGCTGCTGTTGAACTACAGTTCAGCGAAATATTTATGATTTCATTCTCTAACCTGTTTGTTTTCTTTGCCTTACTTTGTAGGAAATCAAAGCGTTCAGCAAATGTTGTGTGACCGCATTCTGGATTATCGCAAAACATCTTACGATTTAAAAGTATAATAATGACCTTGTTTCCTTGTATGGGTAGGTCTTGAAAGGTTCTCTTATATGTAGAATGTACTCGAGAAGACGGTTTGCCGCAGAAGGGACAAGCCACCACTTTTCTGTTTGAAACTACTTTAATGTAACATACACCACCAGAAATTTTATAATCTACATAATCCAAATTTTCATCTAAAATCTTAATAAATCCATCCATGAAATAGCCTCTTTTCATTTGTATTGACCATTCTCATTATATCATATTTTTTCTGTATTCAACTAACTCCGGAAAGAACCATTTTTATGTTAACATAAACAGTAGACACAAAGGAGGATGTTATATGCAGGAAGTTGAGGTTATAAAAGCAAGAAATGCATTGACAAAACGAATACGCGGGAAAAAGATAGAACGTTTGCGTGTTGCTGCTTATTGCCGTGTCAGTACAGATAGCGAAGATCAATTGAATAGTTATAAATCACAAGTTAATTATTATACTGATTTGATTAATAAGAATAAAGAATGGGTCTTGGTAGATATCTATGCAGATGAAGCAATTACAGGTACACAAGTTACAAAACGTGAAGATTTCCAGCGTATGATTAACGATTGTATGAATGGTAATATTGATATGATTATTACAAAATCTATTTCAAGGTTTGCCAGAAATACCTTGGATACACTAAAATATGTCCGTATGCTCAAAGAAAAAGATATCGCCATCTATTTTGAAGATGAAAAAATAAACACACTTACGATGGATGGAGAATTGCTGCTTGTTGTACTTAGTTCTGTAGCTCAACAGGAAGTTGAAAACATTTCTTCCAATGTCAAAAAGGGATTAAAAATGAAAATGAAACGTGGAGAATTGGTAGGATTTCAAGGCTGTCTTGGATATGAATATCATCCAGAAGACAAGACTATTACTGTAAATAAGGAAGAAGCGGAGATTGTCAAGTACATTTTCAAGCGTTATATTAATGGTGCTGGTGCTTCGGTTATAGGACATGAGCTTGAGAATCTTGGGTACAAGACAAAATATGGCAGCTCAACATGGGCACCATCTACCGTTATTGGAATCATTAAAAATGAGAAATACAAAGGTGATTTGTTACTGGGTAAAACTTTTACTGTTGACCCTATTTCAAAAAGACGACTTGAAAATATGGGAGAAGAAGATAAGTTTTATATACGTAATCACCATGAACCAATTGTAAGTGAAGAAATCTTTGAAAAAGCACATGAAATCCTCAATAGAAGAAGTAAAAACAGAACAACAGTAGGTGTTGGAAAGAGAGAAAAGTACAGTAGAAAATATGCTTTTAGCTGTATGCTGAAATGTGGATTCTGTGGCAGCAATTTGTCAAGGCGTGTGTGGCATAGCAGTTCCAAGTACAGCAAGATTATCTGGCAGTGTGTAACATCTACCAAAAAGGGCAAAAAATTTTGCCCGGATAGCAAAGGTATATCAGAGAAAGCAATTGAGGATGCTTTTGTTGAAAGCTATCGTCTGCTATGTAGCGATAACAAAGATGTGTTAAATGAATTCCTTCAAAGGATGGATGACACACTAAGCAGTAGTACTGTAAATAAACAGCTTGCTAAAGTAGAAAAAGAGATAGGTACGATAGAAAACAAGAAGAATAAACTGGTGGATATGCTTCTGGAAGAAGTTATAGATAAGGATATGTATGAGACGAAGTATTCTGTATTGATGGAAAAGCAGAAACAGCTTTTAAACGAACGTCAGAAATTACAAGAAACAGTAGGTGATGAGAAGAACATTAAGCGTCGTTTGAAAGAGTTTAAGAAAACATTGGAACAAAATGAGGTTCTAAATAAATTTGACCGATATGTTTTTGAAAGTGTTGTAGAAAAGGTGATTGTTGGTGGATATGACGAAGATGGAAATAAGGACCCATCACAACTTACATTTGTATATAAAACGGGTATGAAAAATAATATGAATGGAAATAAATTTAAACCACAGAGAAGAAATATTAAGGATAAAAATAAGACTGACAAATTGTGCTCTCATGATAATAACGAGGTAAATAAATTGTCTTCTCATAGTAGCGTTGATACACGTGGAGACGGTAGTCAAGCTTAAAAGGAAAGATAGCTAGAGGTATTGGTATAGATCTTGAATGTTAGATGATGTAATTGAAGACTTTTTTATGTATGAGAAAAGTGTGATACTAATATAAAAAATACGAGTAAGTAAAATGTTTTTATGAAGAAAATAAGGAAAGACCTCTATAATTGATGAAGATGATAGATCAGCTAGGCATTTTGCAGAAACAGCATTATTAAGATCAATTGGACTTATGGCCATCTTATTGTTGGCAAAAGAGTGTAAAAAGATTAATAGTGTAAAGGAATATTTAGATGTATTAATAGATAACGGTTTTAGAATGTCAGTAAAATTATATAATGAGGTTTTAAAATCAGCAGGAGAAATTGAAAATGACTGAACTCGGTAAAAGCTTAATAGATGAAGGAAAAGATGAAGGAAAAAAAGAAAAGACTATAGAGATAGTCAAGAGAGCAATAAAAAAAGGTATGGACAACGAAACAATAAAAGAATTGACAGATTTAGATATTGATGAAATTGAGTTGATAAGGAAAGTACTAAAGTAAGATAATTATAAACAGAATGAAATATTTATATTAAATTGGCTTATTAATGGTGTAGTAAGCTGATTTTTTTAATATCCAGAATTAAAATGATTTGAGTTGATAAAATGATGTGTGTTTATGATAAAAAACCACCAAGGGGAACTTTGATAACAGCGGACTTGGAGTATTAAGTGACGCTGTAAGATGTTATATAACTGAAGAATTAAACAGTGATTATTCTCTGGAACTAGAGTATCCTGCAAATTCTAAAAAAGCAAAATAAGGATTTTAAAATTTTTTTGAGTTGAGTATAAATAAAGTGTATAATTTGCTATAGGTAATATGTAATCATTGTGAGATTATGTTGAACAGTAAGCTACATATTATAGTATAATAAAATTATACATATGCTAGATTTATATATAAATTTTATTTGTTGGAGGAATAGAAATGAAAATAGGTTTTTTTGACTCTGGTATCGGAGGTATTACTGTATTGTATGATACAGTAAAAATATTACCTAATGAAGATTATATATATTATGCAGATACATTAAATGTTCCATATGGGCCCAAACCGAAAGACGAAGTTAAAAAGTACATTTTTAATGCTGTAGAGTTTATTATCCAACAGGGAGTTAAGGCGATAGTTATTGCTTGCAATACTGCTACAAGCGTAGCAATCGAAGAGTTAAGGGCTAAATACAGTATTCCAATCATTGGCATGGAACCTGCTGTAAAACCTGCCATTGAGAAAAACAAAGACATAAATAAACGAGTTCTGGTAACTGCTACAGCTTTGACTGTGAAGGAAGAAAAACTGCAAAATCTTATTGCCAAATTAGATAATGAACATGTTGTTGACTTATTACCTCTTCCAGGATTAGTCCAATTTTCGGAAAAACTTGAGTTTAATGAAGAAATAGTATTACCTTATCTTAAAGAACAGCTATTTAAATATGATTTAAATAATTATGAAACTATTGTTTTAGGGTGTACTCATTTTTCTTACTATAAGGATATGTTTAGAAAATTACTTCCATCACATGTTAATATAATCGATGGAAACATTGGTACTGCAAAAAATTTAAAAAGAATTTTGAAAGAAATGAATTTATTAAATGAAGGCAATGGTAGTATTACTTTCTATAATTCAGGATTTAAGGTTGAGGATAGGGCTAAATTAGATAAATACAACAGACTATTAAAAAGACTGGATACCATCAACGAATGAAATTAATTTTGGTAATTCTAATATTAAGACGGAATATTCTTATTTAACGTCATAATTATTTAATGGAAAAGTGGCTTACTTTTAATGGTAAGCCTAATTTTATGAATAACATTGCTTATAAGATAAACTTCACTACATCTTTTATATGGTGCTTGTCTACCATCAGCACTCGGAACATGTGGAGACGGTAATTTCATTAAAAAGCACAGCAAGAAGACTTGAATTGAGTCTTCAGGAAGATTAATTAGAGAAGGATATATTATGAAAATTTCAAAGAAAGATGCGTTGATGTGGTTTGAATTTTTTTCAATATTGCCTGAGAAAGAGGAAATTATGACAAAACAACAAGAAATAATTTACGTTACCTTTGCGCAAATCGAGGCAGCCATTGATCATAAAAATGATACATTAATGTCGAAAATTAAAAGTTTGAAAACTTTGGNAATTATGACAAAACAACAAGAAATAATTTACGTTACCTTTGCGCAAATCGAGGCAGCCATTGATCATAAAAATGATACATTAATGTCGAAAATTAAAAGTTTGAAAACTTTGGAGAATAGAACTTTTTTTGTGGGAAATGAAAGTAAATTTCCAAAAGGATGTCGTTCTTGTCTGTTGGGCACTGGTTTAAATGCAATTAGGAAAACGAACAAATGTAACATAGAGTGTAAATTCTGTTATAATTATGGAGATCTGGAAGATATTCCTCCAATTGGCAAAGGTATGTGGGAAATTGGAGGCACAAGATTTTATGACAGGGATATTGATTTACTTCTTTCCATCCAGAAGAAACCCACATACAAAACTTGATTTTATCAATTGTGCAGAATTACATTTGAATGAGAATAACATAGACAATTATTATGGGGAAAACATGTATGTTTCCAGACAGGGATATATATCTCCAATTTGGAGTAGGGAATTAACTCTGAAATTCATGAAAATAGCCGATGAAGAAAAGTGGGATTTAGTAGTTCATGATTGCTCAAACTGTACAAAATTTGCTAGAGATTTAAACTTGAGCAGCAAAGAGGGTAAATGGTTCGGAGCCAGTAATTATGCCTGTGAGTTTTCCAGGATTCCATATGAAGTATTTTTACCAATACTGCGTGATGACAATTTCAAATTTTTAAGTGAAGAAGAATTACCTGAGGGCTATAAGCCAGGAGAGATGATTTTTTAGAGGGTCTTTAACTATGCACTTGGAAGATATTAAAAAAGTTTTTGATGAAGAATTGATAGAATCATTAAAGAATGTGGTACAGAATTTGAAAGAAGCTAAAAATTCACAGGAGAAATTCAATATGAAAAAATCTAAATTAAATAGATAAATGAATAATTTTGTGATGGATGTTGATAATGAAGGGGAAATATCTCATATGGGATGAATTGTACTGCTATTTTCAAACAGGATATGAGATGGAAGAAAAATGTATGCCCATGCCATCATCTTATACTCCCAATATTGAGCCGGATAGTATAGATGTCAGTGATATGGATTCATTAGTATGGGGAATAAAATAATAGATATATTAGGAAAACCAGTTAGAAGTAATTTTATTTACTTTAACTGGCTTTTTACTTTTTGCTAGGGAACCTCATTGCTACTGACAGTCAATGTCATTATTAGATTATATAATTAGAATATGAAATATAAATATTGAGGGTGGGGATATTGTGTGGATTATGAGGATATGGACAAAGAAACACTTATCAAGATTTTAAGAAAAAAAGATGCTGTACTGGAAAAACTGTATTTGGAAAGAGAAAAATTGAATTATTATGCAGATACAGATGTTATGACTGGAGTATTAAATAGAAGATCAGGATTGGAGCTGTTGGATAAGGAATTTAATTTGTCAAAGACAGGCAATACAAATCTTGTTGTTTGCTTTGTTGATGTAGATGGATTGAAAGCAGTAAACGATAACTTTGGACATCAAGAAGGCGATAAGCTTTTAATAAATACAGTTAAAATTCTGAAAGACAGTATCAGAAGAACTGATTTTGTGATTAGAATGGGCGGAGATGAATTTCTGGTGGTATTTCTAGATACTGCAATGGGGGAAGTCTATAAAATTTGGCATAGAATTGAGGAAAAATTAAAAGAACGCAATGAGAATAATGGAAATTATAATTTCAGCTTGAGCTGTGGATTCTGTGAGTGCGGGAAAGGAATGCAAAGTGGAATTTCTATGGAGGATTTAATAAAAAATGCAGATTTTGAAATGTATAAGGAAAAATTGCAGAAAAAGAAGGAATTATAAAGATATATGTATAATTAGTTAATAAAATGTTAAGGAAACATAAGGAAGGGTACATGTATATGGAAAGATTTAAAGCAGATGTATTATTGTCTATCTACAATCAACTAAAAGAAGGAAAAGTAATTGTAAAGAATGATGTAATAGATAAATTCAACATTAATGAAAGAACTTTTTACAGATATATAAAAGACATAAAGAAATTTGTAGAAGATGAATCCTATGGCGAGCTAATGGGAGAGGAAATTATATCGGACAGAGAAAAAGGCGGATATATCTTAAAAGGCGGGCAGGAGAAAAATCTAAGTGAAAAGGAAATTCTGGCAGTTTCCAAGGTGCTTTTAGAGAGCAGAGGTTTTATAAAAGCAGAAATAAAAGATATAATTTACAAACTTCTTGATAATTGCATATCTAAGGACAGGGAGAATATCAAGTACATTATAGGCAACGAGTTCATGAATTATGTTTCTCCAAGACATGGAAAAAGGCTTTTGGATAAGCTTTGGAAAATAAGTGCTGCAATAAAAGATAAAAATATACTGGAAATTGGGTATTTTAAAATTGGTACAGGCGGAAAGATAGAGGAGGAAATTTCGAAAAGAACCCTGTATCCCCAGGGTCTGTTGTTTTCTGAATATTATTTTTATCTTATAGCTTTAATAGAAGGCAAAAGTTATGAATATCCTGCTATCTACAGGGTGGATAGAATTGAAAAACTAATTGTTACGGACAGGAAATACAAGGTGGACTACAGCAAGAGATTTAAAGACGGGGAGTTTAGAAAGTTAATCCAGTTCATGCAGGCAGGGGAGCTGGAAAGAGTAAGATTCAGGTATACAGGCAGATCCATAGAGGCGGTTTCAGACAGGCTGCCTAATGCCAGAGTGATAGAAGAGAAACAGGGTGAGTACATGGTGGAAGCCAGGGTATTCGGGAATGGAATAAAAATGTGGCTCTTGAGTCAGGGAGAGTCTGTGGAGGTCTTGAGTCCGGATAGATTCAGAGAGGATATTATAGAGACTATAGACAAAATAAGAGAGATGTACAGATGATCTTTTTATATAATGTAAATAAAGTATAATAACGAGGAGAGGATATCATGCTGGACAAGGCAATTATAATAGCTGCAAAGGCCCATGAAGGTCAGGCTGATAAAGGCGGGCAGCCCTATATACTGCATCCACTGCGGGTGATGTTTTCAAGAAAAACTGAAACTGAGAGAATATGTGCAGTGCTTCATGATGTAATAGAAGACACTGATATATCGCTGGATTATTTAAAAGCCCAGGGCTTTTCTGAGGAAGTTCTGTCTGCACTGGATGCCCTGACCAGAAGAGAGCGCGAAACCTATGACGAATACATAAGCAGGGTTATAAAAAATAAAACAGCCTGCCATGTAAAATTGTGTGATTTATGTGACAATACCGATTTGTCAAGGATTGCAAACCCTTCAGAGAGGGACTACAGAAGATTGGAGAAGTATCACAAAGCTGTAGACAGGATACTTAATATCCTTGAGAAAGCTGGAGACAGAGAATTTGCCAATATCAAGGAAATTGAAATAAATGGATTTGTATCAGTGCCGGAAAACTGTTCAGAGGACGAATTCTCCAATAAGTTTATAGATTTCATTGAGAGAAATTGCTGGTCTTTTAGCGGTGGTATAAGGGAATTGAAGTCCAGTGATTCTTAAGCATGTAGGAAGGAGAAAATATATGACTGATTATAGGATACAAATACAGGTTGATGGTGAAACTATTGAAACACTTCAGGATATTTTACCCCAGGGCAGTGAATTAAATATATTGTTTGTGGGTAAAGTGCCTACACCTTTCAGTGTTAAAGAAGGGCACTATTTTCAAGGCAGGCAGGGTAAGATGTTTTGGAATAAACTTCAAAAATATACTGGCAGTTGTAACTATCCTCTGTCTTATAAAACGTTATTTTACCAGAATGAATATCCGCACATTAACTGCAGAAGTTAAAAAATTAAATAAATTGATTTCCGAAACCAATCAACTTATATCAGCTGCTGTGTGATAGTTTATTATTGTTTTATCAGGATTTTGAGGATAAAGGCATCTCATTACAGCTGGAACTTGATGAAAAAGTCCCATTGGTGCTGTTGGATGAAAAGATTACCAATAGGGTATTCTTGAATCTATTTCAAAATGTCATACGCTATGCCAGATCATACTGCAAAGTCGAATTAAGAGTGACAGAAAAGCATATTAATATCAGCATCAGCAACGATTCTGAATCCTTAAGCGAGGAAGCTGTAGCATGTCTTTTTAACCGTAAAAGCTGATATTAATCGATCCAAACACTCTTCCGGTTTGGGTCTGGTCGTTGCAAAAGAGCTGATGAAATTACAATCAGGCAGGATAAATGCATTTTATAAGGATAATACTTTGACCTTTATGCTGTCTTTTAAACGTTAAAATTGTTTCAGTAGATTTAAAAAGTCTACTGTTTTTTTATCTATTTAAATATGCTGTATTAAGTATTTCTGATAGTATTGTTTAAAAAATAAAAAAGGTATATACTGATGTATATACATTAATTATAAAATATTATTTTAGGAGTACAAAATGGATAAAAGTTTTTTGGTAAATGAAATAAAAAGACTGAAAACAGAAAGGGATGCCTGTATACTGGCGCATAATTATCAGGTGCCTGAAGTCCAGGATATAGCGGATATTGTAGGTGATTCCTTTGCCCTCAGCAGGGCGGCAGCAAAAATAAACAAGAAAATTATAGTATTCTGTGGTGTCAGATTTATGGGGGAAAGTGCAAAGATACTTTCTCCGGACAAGAAAGTGCTGATTCCTTCAAAATATGCAGGGTGTCCTCTGTCAGATTCTATAACTGCAAAACAGCTTCAGGCTATGAAAAGCAAATATCCTGACGCAGCTGTTGTATGCTATGTGAATTCTTCAGCAGAGGTTAAGGCCATAAGTGACATATGCTGTACTTCTTCCAATGCAGTCAAGGTTGTTGAAAGCTTAAAGGAGGATGAAGTGCTGTTTGTGCCTGATGAAAATCTTGCCGGTTATGTAGCTGAAAAAGTAAATGGAAAGCATATAATACCTTGGCCTGGACATTGTATAACCCATGCCAGAATAACAGTGGAGGACCTTGTAAAAACATCAGAAGAGCATCCGGAAGCAGAAGTACTGGTTCACCCTGAAGTTTCTGAGGAAATAAGGGAAAGTTCTGATTTCGTGGGAAGCACTTCACAGATAATTGATCATGTCCATAAATCTTCAAATACAGAATTTATCATAGGTACTGAAATAGGTGTGCTTCATAAAATGAAGAAGGATAATCCCGACAAAAGATTTTATCTCATGAGCCCCAGGCTGGTATGTGAAAATATGAAAATGACATCTCTTGAAAGTGTTTATAGATGTCTTTTAAATATGCAGTACGAAATATCAGTGCCTGAATATATCAGGAAAAAAGCTGAGAACTCTCTGGAGAAAATGTTGTGTATTGAGTAAAGCAGTGGTATCGGGATTAAGTGATTATAAAATAGGCTGGTGATATGAATTGAAAAGATATTTGGTTGATTTTAAAAGTGAACCCTGTGAAGGTAAATATGTTGATATTGTTATAATAGGGGCTGGAATAGCCGGCCTTTACACGGCTTTGATGCTTCCAAAAAAATTAAAGATAGCAGTGCTCAGTAAAAAAGAAATAGATGATTCGGATTCCTACATGGCTCAGGGAGGTATTGCTGCCAGTATAGGAGATGATGACAGGGAACTTCATGTAAAGGATACTGTAAATGCAGGCTGTTATGTGAACAATGTGGAAGCCGTGAAGGTGCTTGTAGATGAATCCGGGCAGGCCGTAAAGAATTTGATTGAACTTGGCGTGAATTTTGACAGGGATGATCATGGTAATTTCTACAGATCTTTTGAAGGGAATCATTCCATACCCAGAATACTTCATGTAAATGGTGATTCCACGGGCAAGGGTATAATGGACGTGCTTATAAGAGATGCTGAAAGTGCCGACAATATAGAAATAATCTCGGATATATTTGCCCTGGATATTGTGGAAAATAGGGGAAAATGCTGTGGTGTGACGGCATTTTATAAGGACAGATCAGTATATTTCACCTCCAGGTGTTGTATAATGGCATCAGGAGGAATAGGCCAGCTTTTTTCAAAAACCACAAATGTGGATGTGCTCACTGGAGACGGAATTGCCATGGCAATAAGGGCAGATGTGAAACTCAAGGACATGGAATATGTTCAATTCCATCCTACAGCGTTTTATTCAGGAGATACAGATGATAGATTGTTCCTCATATCCGAGGCCGTAAGAGGAGAAGGTGCAGTACTTAAAAACGTAGAGGGAAAGAGATTCATGGAGGAATATGACAGAAGAATGGAGCTTGCACCCAGGGATATTGTTGCAAGGGCTATATTCGATCAGATGAATAAAGCATCATCTAAATATGTATATCTGGATGCCACCATGTATGATAAAGATTTTCTCCAGAACAGATTCAGACAGATTTACAGGGAATGTGAAAACAGCTCCATAGAAATGTACAGGGATTATATACCTGTCACTCCTGCGGAACATTATTTCATGGGCGGAATTGAAGTGGATCTCTTCAGCAGAACAAGTATGGAAGGACTTTATGCTGTAGGTGAATGTGCTTGTACTGGAGTACATGGTGCCAATAGGCTGGCAAGCAATTCTCTTCTTGAAGCTCTTGTATTTGGGAAAAGAGCCGCAGAGGATATCTCTGAAAAAATTTCATGTGGAAGAATGTACATCCTGCCGGAATTGAAAAATGAAGACAGCTTGAATGAAAAAAATAAAGAAGTTGATTTTCATGAGCTTAAAAGATCTTTAAAAGTCCTTATGGAAAAACATGCGGGAATAATAAGAAATATAGATGATCTTAAGGCAGCATTGAATATTATTGAGGACAGACTCTCTAAGTTGGAGACTTTAAGTCTTAAAAGTGTGGAAGCCGTAGAGACATATAATATGTATCAGATTGCCAGAAATATTGTGATTTCAATTCTTAAATCCAGGACTTCCATAGGAAGCAACTATGTTGAAAATTATTCTAAAGACAATAGAGTTTTGAGGTGATTTGTTTGAATTTTTTAATGGTTGACAAATTGATAAAGGAAGCACTTCTGGAGGATATAGGTTATGGAGATGTAACCACTGATAATTTGATACCTGAGGGTCAGATTTCACAGGGTAAATTTATCTCTAAGGAATCCGGTATTGCTGCAGGTATTGACGTGGCTAAAAGAGTATTTCAAATTTTAGATGACAGCATAATATTTGCTGTGAAAATAAAAGAGGGCGGAAGAGTTGAGAAAGGCAGTGTCATCGCAGAAATAAAGGGTAATAGCAGATCCATATTGAAGGGGGAGAGAGTTGCCCTCAACATAATGCAGAGGATGTCCGGCATTGCAACCAAAACCAGAAGAATGGTGGAACTTGTAAAGGACTATAATGTTAAAATAGTAGATACCAGAAAGACACTCCCTGGATTCAGGATGCTGGATAAGTATTCGGTTAAAGTGGCAGGAGGATATAATCACAGGCTGAATCTTTCGGATTACGTTATGATAAAGGACAATCACATAAAGGCAGTGGGCTCCATAAAAAAAGCTGTTGAAAAAATAAAGGACAGTCTTCCCTTTACTGTAAAGATAGAAGTAGAAGTGGAAAACCTGAAACAGCTTCAGGAAGCAGCTGACACCGAAGCCGATGTGATAATGCTGGATAATATGGATGTGAATGAGATGAAAAAGGCTGTAAAATTTGTAGAGGGAAGATTTGCCCTGGAAGCTTCAGGGAATGTTACTGAAGAAAATGTGCGAGATATTGCTGCTGCAGGAGTCGATATAATATCGATAGGAGCCCTCACACATTCGGTAAAAGCTCTGGACATAAGCTTGAAATTTATTTAAAAGATGAAATAGTGTAAAATTAAAACTATATCCCGACAATTCCATATATTTTCACAGTGCTGAACAGAGGCATAAATGCGATAATATAGTAAACCACAACAGAGTTTCTTTTTGTGTAGTCGGAGAAAATTATGTCCTGCCGGATAAATTCACTATCAATCTTAGAGGCTACCCCTCGATTGAAGCTTGTGTTCCTTCCACCTTACATTCCTCAACTTAACCTTATTGAAGGTTTTATGATAGGCAAATTCAAAAATAAAATTTTAATAGCAGCTATTTTTAGTCTTTTTTTTCTAATATCATTTAATGTACAGGCAGCAAACTTTACAGATAACCAAACAGTAGATTCAAACAAAGCATGGACAGTTAGCTTTAATAGTGAAGTTAGTTTTGATGATTTAACTAAACAAGGTATAACAGTAACAGACAGTGAAGGCACTAAAGTAAATGTAGGATTGCAGCTAGGACAGGATAGTAAAACAGTTACAGTGACAGCTCCGCAAGGAGGATATACAGCAGGAGAAAGCTATACATTAAACATTGGAAATCAGGTACATTCTACTAAAGGTAAGATTTTGAATAATGAATGCAAATTGAGCTTTAATATTAAGAGTAACGGAGATAAAATGTTAAACGGAAAAAAATTAAATCAGGCAATCTATCTACAGACTATAACACTGAACAAGTATTAAGTGATATAGATAAGTTTCAATTGAATACTTTAAATATACCTGTAAAGATAGAAATAGATAATCTTTCTTCAAGTGATATGAGAGTTGACAAATCAAGCGAAGAGAAAGCAATAGACTTAATCAAACAATTAAATGGTAAAAACATAAATATAATACTAGAGCCCTATCCCTGGATAGCTGAGGGAGGGAAGAGTGAAACAGATTGGAATCCAGATAATATGAATACTTTCTTTTTAAATTGGAAGACAAATGTACTAAAAACGCTAATAGATGATATTGCAGTACCATACAATGTAGATGCACTAAACATAGGGAGCAACTTTGTAAATATAGAACTCGAAGAAAAGAATTGGTGTGATACTATAGATTATGTTAGAACCTATTATAAAGGATTAGTAACCTATAGAACCAATTGGTGGTATACAGCATCATGGGATACTAAAAGTATTACTGACTATGAAAACAAGCTAAATAATAAGTTGTTTTCAAAACTAGATTTTATCTCTATTGCAGCTTATTTCGAGCTTACAAATAATCCTACAAATACCGTGGAAAATCTTGTAAGCGCAATAGAAAGTTCACAGATATCTGTGAATGGACAAATTAGAAACCAAAATATAAAACAAGAAATAAAAAATTTTTATGATAAATGGAATAAACCTATCTTCTTTGGAGAACTTGGTTTTCCTAAAACTGATGAAGCATCGTTTCATCCATGGAATCCAGATGAAAATAGCACTGTAAATAATGTTGAACAGGCTAATTGCTTTGAGGCTTATAGAAGAGAGTTTGAGAATGAGCCATGGCTTCTAGGATTTTCTGTATTTGCAATAGGTAAACAAGACGATAATAAACAATATTACCCAAGTGAAGAAAGTACATTAGTTATTAGAAATTGGTATAGTAAGAAACAGTAAGTTTCTCACAAGTAACTGAGAAATTGAAATAATAAAGTACTCTAGATTATTTAACTTTGTTTTAATAATCGATGAATTAAATATAGGGGGAAAAATGAAAAGAAAAAATGAGAGTGTAAGATTTTTTCTGTAAATAGCTATCTCTGATAATTATTTTAAAGAATCAAAGTAGATGAAACTACTTTAATGTCTTTATTACAATATAGTAATTAATTATGTACATGTCAAGAATACCCTTGAAAAAGGATATTCTTGACATGTAATTTTTTTGTTACTTAAGTCTTCCTTCGTACATTATGGAAAATTCTTCATATCCCCTGTTTTTAAGCTCATTCAGCACACTGAGCCAATATTTGCTGCTCTCATTGTCACCAATCTGTATGGAAAGTACTTCCTTTCTTCCTTCTTCGCTTATACCAAGGATAACGTAGGCAGCCAGTTTACGTATTACATTATTGTCCCTTACAGAAAAATGCACAGCATCGATAAAGACCATTGGATAAACATTGGAAAGTGGCCTCTGCTGCCACGATTCTATTTCCGGCAGAAGTTCGTTTGTAATATTTGACACCATGCTTTAAGGTACGTGGTTGGATATAAATAACAGATACTCAAGACTTTCATCTATAACTTTTATTGGGCATTTTTTACTGATGGGAATGCAGTAAAAGCTCGGACTACAGCTCTTTAATTAAATTGCTTTTTACATCACATACTGTTGTGGAGCTAAAAATGGTATAATGGCAATGTATCAAAAAAGGATCGGGGGAACTTTTTATGAAGCTACGTTGTTTTTTGCATATAAAACCGATTCATACCGTGTGGAGACGTTAATTTTATTAAAAAGCACATCAAGAAGACTTGATTGAGTCTTCAGGAAGATCAATTAGAGGAGGATACATTATGAAAATTTCAAAGAAAGATGCGTTGTCATGGTTTGAATTTTTTTCAACATTGCCTGAGGAAGAGGAAATTATGACAAAACAACAAGAAATAATTTACGCTACCTTTGCACAAATCGAGGCAGCCATTGATCATAGAAATGATACGTTGATGTCGAAAATTAAAAGTTTGAAAACTTTACAGAATAGAACTTTTTTTGTGGGAAATGAAAGTAAATTTCCAAAAGGATGCCGTTCCTGTCTGTTGGGCACTGGTTTAAATGCAATCAGGAAAACGAACAAATGTAACATAGAGTGTAAGTTCTGTTATAATTATGGAGAACTAGAAGATATTCCTCCAATTGGCGAAGGTATGTGGGAAATTGGAGGCACAAGATTTTATGACAAGGATATTGATTTACTTCTTTCCATCCAGAAGAAACCCACTGGCATTTGCTACGTTTATTTGGAGCCATTCATGGAAATTGAAAAATACTATCCGGTAATAAAGAAATTTAGTGATGCCAAAATTCATCAACATCTATATACAAATGGCATTTTAGCTAGGCCAGATACATTGAAAGCATTAGGTGAAGCGGGCCTTGACGAGATACGTTTCAACCTGGGTGCTTCTAATTGTTCGGACAAAGTGATTGAAAATATTGGAAAAGCGAAAAAATATATTAAAAATGTAGGTATTGAAACTCCAATGACTCCTGAGTTTTTCGAAGCTTTTTTTAAGAAAAAGCAAGCTATCTTGGATACAAAACTTGATTTTATGAATTGTGCAGAATTACATTTGAATGAGAATAACATAGACAATTATTATGGGGAAAACATGTATGTTTCCAGACAGGGGTATATATCTCCAATTTGGAGCAGGGAATTAACTCTGAAATTCATGAAAATAGCAGATGAAGAAAAGTGGGATTTAGTAGTTCATGATTGTTCAAACTATACAAAATTTGCTAGAGATTTAAACTTGAGCAGCAAAGAGGGTAAATGGTTTGGAGCCAGTGATTATGCCTGTGAGTTTTCCAGGATTCCATACGCAGCATTTTTACCAATATTGCGTGATGACAATTTCAAATTTTTAAGTGAAGAGGAATTGCCTGAGGGCTATAAACCAGGAGAGCTGATTTTTTAGAAGGTCTTGCCATTAAGAGGAGAATGCATATGAAACCTATTTTAATTATTGCTCCACATTTTAAAATTGAATATACAGCTAAAAAAGTAGCTGCTCGTTATAATGATGTAGATGTAAAACTAGCATTATTGAATCAATCGATTAAAATAGCCAAATTAGCAGAAAAAGAAGGCGTAGAAGCTATAATATCCAGGGGAGGTACTGCTTCTATTATTGAAAATGCTGTTCAATCAGTACCTGTAATTAAAATGAAGGTTTCACCCTATGATTTGATAAATGCTGTATACACCGCCAAAAAATATGGACCAAATATTTTTATTATTGGATTTCAAAATATTATTGAAGGAGTTGACTTATTAAGAAAAATTTTAAATGTAAATATACATATTTATTATATCAATGATGAATATGATGGAGAAAGATACGTAAAAAATTTAATTAATTCTGGTGAAAAAATAGATGTGATTCTCGGAGGAACAGTTGCTGAAAATTTGGCTTTAAAATATAATATTCCAGCTGTTTTATTAGAAACTAGTGCTGTAACAGTGGATTCGAGCATCAAAGAAGCTAGAAGAATTATAAAAAGTACACGTAAAGAAAAACAAAAAACAGAGCAATTTGAAGCAATTTTAAATTATATCAGTGAGGGCGTAGTTTCTATAGATGATACTAAAAAGGTTATTACTTTTAATTCTGCCGCCAGTAAAATACTAGGTGTTCCCATTGAAAAGGCTATTGGACATTCAGTTGATGAATTAATACCAAATACAATGCTTCCCGAAGTTTTAAATGAAACTGAGTCCGAACTAGGGCAACTGTTTCAAATTGGAAAAACCCAGATCATCACTAATAGAGTACCTGTAATTATAAATAATAAAACAGTTGGGGCTGTAGAAACATTTCAACATATAACTAAAATTCAAGAGTACGAGCAAAAAATTAGAGGCAAGCTCTTATATAAAGGCAATATAGCTAAATATAGTTTCTCGGAAATCATAGGTGAAAGTGAAGCTTTAATTAAAACTAAAGAGAGAGCAAAAATGTATGCTGGTACTGATAGTACAGTATTAATTGTTGGGGAAAGTGGAGTGGGCAAGGAGATGTTTGCACAGGCAATACATCTGGAAAGCCGGAGGAAAAATGGACCTTTTGTAGCAGTAAACTGTACTGCAATATCTCAAAACCTATTGGAAAGTGAACTTTTTGGATATGATGAAGGTGCATTTACTGGAGCTAGAAAAGCAGGTAAGGTGGGGCTTTTTACTGAAGCTCATGGTGGAACTATATTTTTAGATGAAGTTGAGGATATTGATATTGAATTACAAGGTAAATTGCTAAGAGTGATTCAAGAAAGAGAGGTTAGACCGGTAGGCTCTAATAGAGTAATTCCTATAGATATACGTATAATTGCTGCCACTAATAAAAATCTTCTAATTGAGGTTGAAAAGGAAAAATTCAGAAGAGATTTGTATTACCGGTTGGATGTTTTAAGATTAAAAGTTCCTTCTCTAAGGTATAGAGGAAAAGATGATATTAAACTGCTTAGTAACTATTTTGTAAGTAAAATTTCATTTAAGTACAATAAAAAATCAGTGAAAATCTCAAATGATGCTTTAAATAAATTACAGCATTATCATTGGCCTGGAAATATAAGAGAGTTGGAAAATATAATTGAAAGCCTTGTGGTGCTAAATGATAATATAATAACTAGTGAGGCTGTAGAGAAAATAATAAATGAAAAGCTAGAAGGTAAAAATTGCAGATATGAAGAAAATAATTTTGATTATACCGATGACTTAGAGAAAATTAAGAAAAGACATATTAATAAAGTTTTAAATGGATGTAGGGGAAACCGGACTTTGGCAGCTAGTAGACTAGGAATTAGCCGTACGCAATTATGGCGCATTTTAAATGAAAAATAGAGGTAAAACTGGGAGTATATACTATACTGGGACTGTTTAGTTTTCCATAGGTGATGTTTTATTTAATTTATAGATTTTTACAATGAAAGAAGTTGCTACATTATGTAATTCATAGTTACATAATGTAACAACTGCTTTTGCTGTAACTGATACATCAGCTGCTTGTTATAGATAAGGTAAAATCATTTTAGATAAATATAGTTTTAACTACTATTTAATTCTTGTAAATATTGATATTGCTTGATTTCAAAATGCAATTCCTTATAAAAATCATGTTGTTTACTTTTATTTAATGCTGACTTTATTATAAGGAAAATAAGTAAAACAACAGATTTATAAAATTTTGGCATGATTATTGCTATTATTAAAGATAGCGTAATCATTTACGGAAATAAACAGGCAGATTAATTACGTCATATACTCATACACTGCAATTTTGTCTGCCTAAAACTTAATCCGATTTATTAAAAAATTTTAAGGAGGAAAACAGATGCATGCTATTGAAAAAATTCTAGCTAAAGCGGCAGGAAAAGATAGGGTAGAAACAGGAGAAATAGTTACTTGCAAAGTAGATTTTGCTGAAATTAACGATCTTTATCTTCAGACGGTATATTCTTTTTATGAAATGGGAGGTAAGAAAGTTTGGGATAATGAGAAGGCAGCTTTTGTGTTTGATCATTATGCTCCAGCACCAACTATACAGACTGCTCAAAATCATAGTGAAATGAGGGCTTTTGCTAAGGAACAAAATTTAAAATACCATTTTGATATTAATAAAGGCGTCTGCCATCAGGTTATGCCTGAAGCTGGGCTGGTTTGGCCAGGGATGATTCTTGTTGCAACGGACTCTCATACTACTACTCATGGAGCTTTTGGAGCTTTTGCTACAGGCCTTGGAGCTACAGATATGGCAACGGTATTGATTTCTGGAGAAATTTGGTTTAGAGTACCTGAAGTAATAAATATACAAATAAATGGACAACCTCAAAAAGGAGTTTATGCGAAAGATGTTATTCTTTATATACTTGGAAAACTTAAATCAGATGCAGCAGTATATAAAGCAATAGAGTTTACGGGAAGTTATATTGATGATCTAGGTGTAGCAGAAAGAATGACCATATGTAACATGGCAGTAGAAATGGGAGCTAAGGCAGCTTATATGAAGCCAAATGATAAGGTTTCAGAATATTTAAAGGAAAGAACAGATAAGAAATTTGAGATTCAGGAAACAGATGCTGACTTTGAATATTCAGAGACTCATGTTTTTGATATAAGTAAGTTATCTCCACAGATTGCAGTACCTGACAGTGTTGACAATGTCTATCCTGTAGAGGATGTTAAAAAAGTAAATGTTAATCAGGCCTTTATAGGATCCTGCACAGGAGGAAGATTGGAAGATATAGAAGAAGCATATAAGGTCCTTGATGGCAGGAAAATAAATACTGACGTAAGGCTCATTATTATACCGGCATCAACAGAGATATATCAAAAAGCAATCAAACTTGGGTATGTACAATCTCTTATGGCTGCAGGGGCAACTTTTACAGCAGCTGGTTGCGGCCCTTGTTTAGGAACTCATGAAGGACTGATTGCAAATGGTGAAATATGTATAACAGCTACAAATAGAAATTTTCCAGGCCGCATGGGAAGCACAGGAGCCAAAATATATCTTGCTTCACCTGCTAGTGTGGCTGCTGCAGCGTTAACTGGTAAAATTACTGATGTAAGAGAAGTATTGGGGAGGTAGAAAAATGTTAAAAAAAATAACAGCAAAAGCTTTTGTTTATGGTAAAAATATTGATACAGATCAAATATATCCTGGAAGATATTTAGAACTTGTAAAGCCTGAGGATATAGCAAAGCATTGTATGGAAGGAGTAGATCCAACATTTAGGAAACGCATGACTGCTGGAGATATTATAGTTGCAGGAACAAATTTTGGATGTGGCTCTAGCCGAGAACATGCAGCTATAACATTATTGCATGCTGGTGTTAGTGTAGTGCTTGCTGAATCATTTGCCAGAATTTTTTTTAGAAATGCAATAAACTTGGCTCTTCCACTGATGGTGTGTCCGGGAATAGGTGAAAAAGTAAAAGAAGGTGATATTCTTGATGTAAATCTTGTTAATGGAGTAGTTTTAAATAAAACTACTGGAACAAGTGTACAAGGTCAAAAGATGTCTGAATATACTATGAATATTTTGAAAAATGGTGGAATCAAGCCTTTATTCAAAAAAAGGTTAAGAAAGTAAATAAACAAATATAATTTAGTAGTTTGCTAAGAATTTAATAAATAAGGAGAGAATGGTTGCGTTCAATTATGGAACAAATATTTTGGAGGGGGTGCAATGCTTATTTTTTATGAAAATGATATTAAACCATCAAGATTTGATTTGTGCCAGTGTATTTTTGATGCGGGGAAAAGTGGGCTGTGGATAAACGGAAGAACCGGATTAGACAGCAACAAGAAGCAAAAGTCATTACATTATTATGAAATCTATTGACAGGCTGTCAGGAGACACTTTGAAGGCTTTGAAAATTATTGGATATTTAAATAATGTTCTTAAGAGGTTAACATATTATAAAAATTAACTTTTTAAAAGTGTTGAAATAAAATGGGGGATATAACAATGTCTATTTTTTTATATATATTAGGAAATAATATTATACCTATTTTTATGTTAATTGGATTAGGATTTATAATAAGCAAAAAATTTGCTCTAAGTGTGTTTACACTTAGTAAATTAAATTTTTACATATTTGTACCTGGATTTATATTTTATAATCTTTATACAACTGATTTATCTTATGGCATGCTTATGATTTTACTTTTTTGTATAGTGAATCTAATAATCAACGATTTAATATCCAGGGTTATTTCTAAAATTCGCAAATATGATTTAAGCCAGGAAAATGCCTTTAAAAATTCCATTATGTTTAATAATACAGGAAATATAGGCGTGTCTCTTGTTACTCTTATTTTTGGGAGTGCACCTTTTGTAATTAATGGTAAGACACCATATCTGAGTCAAGCCCTTACAGCTCAGATTATGATTCTTGTGTTTATGAATATTACAATGAATACAATTGGTTTCTACAATGCTGGAAGAGCTAATATGAATATAAAAGATTCAATGCACCAAATATTTACTATGCCATCTATATATGTAATACTCGCTGCATTACTGCTTAAATATATTCAAATTGATATAACTACAACACCGTTATGGCCTGCAATTGAATATATAAAAGGCGGGCTGGTACCAATAGCGTTAATAACGTTAGGGGCTCAACTTTCAAAGACTAAAATTGATTTTAGAAACAATAATGTAAATATAGCAGTTTTTACCCGCCTTATTATAGGGCCTATGCTTGCATTGATTTTAATATATGTATTTAGGTTTAAAGGGGTTATTGCACAAACAGCATTTATCTCTTATTCAGTACCAACAGCTGTCAATACAGCTTTAATTGCTGTTGAATGCGATAATAATCAGGACTTTGCATCTCAGGAAGTAATGGCATCAACTATTTATAGCGCTGTTACGCTTACATCAGCTATATATATAGCTAGAATTTTATTTCCTGTTTAAGATACACTTTAATAATACCATACTGTTAATTGAAAACTATATTGTTAATAATTTGTTTAATTTTTAATAATTGATATTTATAATGTATGCCAATAAAGTAAACACATTTTTTAAATTTTAAAATCCTTTAATCATTTTAATTCAATCTAAATATATATCAAGGATATACAGAGCAAGCATATCGATTGTTCCTGACATACATTTAGATTGAATATATTTATTCTTAAGGCTAATTGAAAATTTAATTGCTGTAGTTGATTTTTTATCAGGCAGCTGATTTTCTTCTTCCAATATCTTCATACTCTTGTGGAGTAATATATCCAATCCTATAGAATAATTTCATATGGATTTATGTTTTATGATAGTAGAGAAGATTAAGGTGCTTGACGGGCAGAGGATTATTGTAAGATTACTGGGCGGGACTGACATTGAGCGTGAAATTGAATAGAAAGTAATAATAGGACAGCTGGGGTGAATTGTTTTTTCACTTTGACTGGCTTTTTTATTATAAGGTGGGGGAAATATAGAATGGTTTTATTTAAAATCAGTGCCGATGAATTACACCGCAAAAAGACCTTGTCACATGTCTTTATATTGACACAACAAAATAAAAGTGATATATTAAATTAATATCATTATAAAGAAAATATAATATATTACTCCAATTATATTATATACTATTATAATAATGATGTCAACAGTATTTGAAAAAAATCTTACTTAGTTATTCGTCAAAAAGGAGGGGGTATATCATGAATAAGAATGATGTTAAATGGAAGCTCGAAAATGAATGGCTGCAGGAGGTGCTTAAAGAAGCTCGAAAACAGTTTAATGAAAAACATGATTTTAAAGAAAGATTTAAAAAGGATGTCATTAAAACACAAAGGGAATTGTGGCAGGATATAGGTCCTGTTTCCGTAAGCAATGGACTGGAACAGATTGTAGATTTTATGCAATTTATCAATACAATGAAAACAGAGAAGAGAAGCTATGAGTTTACAAGAAAACTTGAGAAAAAATATGAGAAAATGCTTTTGTCACCCTATTTTGGAAGAATTGATTTCCTTGAAAATGGAGAGGAGAAAGCTGAAAAGTGTTATATTGGAATTTCAAATCTTATTAATGATAATTATGATATTCTCGTATATGACTGGCGTGCACCAGTTTCCAGCATGTTTTACGATTACGAAATTGGAGAGGCTGGTTACCAGTGTCCTGAAGGAATTGTAGATGGAAAGCTTACACTGAAAAGACAGTATAAAATTAATAATGGTAAAATTGAGTATATGTTTGACAGCAATCTTAAGATAGACGATGAAGTGCTGCAGGATATCTTGAGTAAAAGCACTGATAGCAAAATGAAGACAATAGTAACAACTATTCAAAGAGAGCAGAATAAAGTAATTCGTAATGAAGAGTACAAAAATCTGATTGTTCAAGGTCCTGCTGGAAGTGGAAAGACCTCTGTTGCGCTTCATAGAATTGCCTATCTCTTATATAAACATCGGGATAAAATAAAGCCTGAAAATATAGTGATATTCTCTCCAAATGATATTTTTAATGATTATATTTCCAATGTATTGCCCCAGCTTGGAGAAGACAATATGTACCAAACTACATTTAAGGAATATATGCATAGGGCCTTAGGCAATGATCTCATAAAGGAAAACTATTGCCAGATGATGGAATATATCCTCACCTCTAAGAAGCAGGATTCTTATCAAAAGAGAATCAGAAATATAAAATTTAAGTCTTCCATGGAATTTTTAGATATATTAAAAGGATATGTATCCTATCTGGAAAAGATGGATAGAAATTTTACGGATATCATTTTCAGAGGTAATTTGATAATTTCCTCTAAGGATATACAACAATTATTTTCTAAAGATTATTCAGGGCTTCCGCTGAAAAGGAGGCTTGAAAAGATAAGAAAAAGAATTTTGTTCCTTGCAGAGCCTTATAAAAAACTACAGATGGAAGAAGTAACCAGCCATATTGAGGATTCGGATTCTTGTATAGATAAAGCAGAAATTATGAAGCGAAGTACACTTATTGTAAAGGAAGAAATGAAGAATATTTATTATGAAATCAATAGGATCACAGAACTTGATTTGGTGGATATTTATAAAAAACTTTTTGAGAAACTTGAGTTTTTTTACTCAGGTTCAAATAATAAATACTGTGGGACGGAAATTGATGAAATCAAAAGCTATACTCTAGAAAATCTAAAGACTGGAATACTTAATTATGAGGATCAGCCGCCACTTCTATATCTAAAAGGTGCCATTGGAGACCGTCTAAAAACCTCAGAAATCAAATATGTTATTATTGATGAAGCACAGGACTATACACCGTTACAGTATGAGATATTTCATCAGCTTTTTCAGTCTGCCAGTATCACCATACTGGGCGATTTACATCAATCCATAAATCCCTTTATGAATGTAGGAGATTATAGTAATATATCAGATATATTTCCAAAAGATAATACCTGCATAATAAATTTAACAAAGAGTTATAGATCCACAATGGAAATTACCAAGTTTTCAAGAAGGCTGCTTAATGAGGAGATTACAGATGAGTGCGTGGAAAGAAGAGGAGAGGAACCTTTAGTTCTTGGCTTTCAAAATGAAGAGGCTATAAAAGATAGACTTTTTGATGATATTAAAATATATAAAGAAAAAGGGTGCAAATCAATTGGTATCATAACAAGGACTGTAAGGGAAGCACAGGAGGTATACAGTTTCTTAAAAGACAAGATTTCTGTCAAAGCCATAATGAAGGATGATGACGAATTTGTAAGTGATACCTTGGTTATTCCAGCCTATCTTGCTAAAGGATTAGAATTTGATGCGGTGCTTATATATAACGCAGGCGATGAAAATTACAGTTGTGAGGAGGAAAGACTGCTGATCTATACTGCTTGTACCAGAGCACTTCATGCTTTATGCATATACTATTCAGGTAAGGTTACACCATTGCTGAGAGGAAGTTATTGAATTTATTACTACAAAATAAAGAACTAAATTTGCAATACTACTGAAGAAGCGCAAGAAGAAGCAGAAAAAGTCTCGAAGCGAAAACAGTTTAGTTCATAGTCTATCCCTGATAATGTTCTTGCATATGGGAATCCATGCAGGGTAGTTAGATAAAATTTGACATAAAGACTTGACTTGGAGTTAACTCCAAGTATTATAATATCAACTATTAGGAGGTGAAATTGTATAATGGTTTTTTAAATAATTGACAAACTTGATTTTTTATGGGATACATTTTGTTATTACGAATATAACTGACTGGTTCTAGATACAAACAACATTACTGTACGCATGGAGGCAGTCGAATGAGACGAAGTGAGACGGATATTGTAAAAGCCTCTGGTGGAGCTGATGTTAAAAAAGGACTAGGTATATATGGTTCAGATGTGAAAAATTCAAAGACTGCTATATCGGGGTGGCTTAAAAGAGCAGGTATTATATAGCAAGTATAAATATAAATATAAATAATAGATGAAGAGGTGTCATTATGGTTAAAAAATTAGGATTTGGATTTATGCGTTTACCAATTATAGACAAAGAAGATCAGACAAGTATTGATTTTGAGCAATTAAATAAAATGGTGGATACTTTTTTGGAAAAAGGTTTTACTTATTTTGATACGGCTTACATGTACCATAATTTTAAAAGTGAAGTTGCTTTGAGAGAGGCATTAGTAAAACGTCATCCAAGAAATTCTTTTACAGTAGCCACAAAAATGCCAACTATGTTTTTAAAAAGAACAGAAGACTTAGAGAAAATTTTCAATGAACAGTTAGAGAAAGTTGGTGTAGATTATTTTGATTATTATTTGCTTCACAATCTTGGTGTAGATAATTATAAAACTGCCAGTAAATTAGACGCATTTTCTTTTGTTCAGAAAAAGAAGAAAGAAGGAAAAGTAAGAAATATAGGTTTCTCCTTTCATGATACAGCTGACTTATTAGATGAAATCTTAACGGCACATCCAGAAATGGATTTTGTTCAGTTACAGATAAACTATCTGGATTGGGAAAATGAAAGTATTCAGTCTGGAAAATGTTATGAAGTGGCAAAGAAACACAATAAACCTGTTATTGTTATGGAGCCGGTAAAAGGCGGTACATTGGCGAAAGTACCTGGGAAAGCAGAAAAGTTATTTAAAGAATATCATCCGGATATGTCTGTACCATCCTGGGCGATACGATTTGCAGCAAGCCATGAGAATGTGATGATGGTATTAAGCGGAATGTCTTCTATGGAACAGTTACTTGACAATACAGGATATATGCAGGAATTTAAACCTTTTGTTTCAGAAGAATACGAAATTGTAAGCAAAGCAGTTAAAATTATTAATAAAGCTATTGCAATACCTTGTACTGCCTGTCAATACTGTGTAGATGGATGTCCTAAAAAGATTGCAATACCGAAATACTTTGCGCTATACAATGCAGAGAAACAGGCATTGAATCAGCAATTTTCAGTACACAATCTATATTATAATAATTATACTAAAACATATGGTAAAGCATCTGATTGTATTAAGTGTAAAAAATGTGAGAAAATCTGTCCACAGCATATTGAGATTACAAAGCATTTGGAAGAAGTAGCACGTACATTTGAAAATCATTAATGTAACCTGGAATGATGAGGAGAATAAATGAAAATATTTTATATAAGTAGAGGTGATAATGGATAATGACGAATACTGTTTCAACATGTAATTTTTTGAAAACCGCGGGAGGATCAGTGCTTAATATAGATTATTTTAGGATGGCTGATAATAATGATGGTAAAGTTAAAGACGAGTTGTCAGATAACAATAAATCTAATGTGTTCTTTACGAATAATATTAGTGTTAGAGGTCTGGTAAAGATTTATTCTTATATAAATTCAGGAGTAAATGGAAAAGTCGGTATAAAATTGCATACTGGTGAACCACATGGCCCAAATCTTCTTCCTATTGAATCTCGCAGTGGGCTTCATCAAATTGAATACATGAATACCCTCGGTATGGGTAATATTGATTACAAACTTATTGAGATAGAATAGGGTTTATGACAGTAATGAAATTTTTATTGAACTCTGGCATATTGTTTTTCTTCTATCATTGATTGAATGTGATCTTGATGATAGGCTAACAAAAAATGCTTGACCATTATAATACCTCCAGTATGTTTTTATAGAATTTATAATTTTATTATATTATAGTATAATCATGGTATCAATTGATTATTTCAGGATATAGAAAGAAAAGATGAAATTGATTATGATACTGCTTGGGCTTGATGCAGGAAACAAAAAATTTTAGAAAAACAATTTAAATATAGGTTGTAGAAAATAAACAGGAGGTATTTTTTATGAATTATAGAATAGAAAAAGACACAATGGGAGAAGTGAAAGTTCCATCAGATAAATTATGGGGGGCTCAGACACAAAGAAGTTTTGAAAATTTTAAAATCGGCAGGGAAAGGATGCCCGTAGAAGTGATTAGAGCTTTCAGTATTTTAAAAAAGGGAGCAGCAAAGGCCAATAATAGACTGGGCAAACTTGATGATGAAAAAATGAAGGTGATTCAGCAGGTATGTGATGAAATTTATGGAGGCAGACTGGATGATAATTTCCCGCTGGTGGTTTGGCAGACAGGCAGCGGAACACAGAGTAACATGAATGTAAATGAAGTTATTGCCAACAGGGCAAACCAGATATTGGAGAAGAAAGTCATTCATCCCAACGATGATGTAAATATGTCTCAGAGTTCAAATGATACTTTTCCAACGGCAATGCATATAGCTGCCGTAATGGAAATAGAAAATAAATTACTGCCGGCAATAGGAATATTGAAAAGTACCATGAAGCATCTTGAAATAGAAAACAAAGGGGTTATCAAGACGGGAAGAACTCATTTGCAGGATGCTGTTCCCATAGCATTTTCTCAGGAAATAAGCGGATGGAAACAGATGCTGATCAAAGGGGAGAAAAATATAAAACAATCTATAGAAGGACTAAGGGAATTGGCATTGGGAGGAACAGCTGTAGGGACCGGGCTCAATGCACATCCTGACTTTGGAAAAATTGCAGCAGAAGAAATTAGCAGCTACCTTGGCACGGGTTTTGTCACTGCGGAAAATAAGTTCCATGCTTTAACCAGCAAGGATGATTTGGTTTATGCCCATGGTGCTTTGAAATCACTGGCAGCAGATTTGATGAAAATTGCAAATGATATTAGATGGTATGCCAGCGGTCCAAGATGCGGTCTTGGAGAAATAACTATTCCGGAAAATGAACCTGGAAGCTCTATAATGCCTGGAAAGGTAAATCCAACACAGTGTGAAGCTGTTACTATGGTAGCCTGCCAGGTAATGGCCAATGATACTGCAGTTTCTTTCGGAGCCTCACAGGGGAACTTCCAGCTGAATGTGTTCATGCCAATGTGCATATATAATTTCTTACAATCTGTCAGGTTGTTGTCAGATGCAATTATCTCCTTTAATAATAATTGTGCATCGGGAATAAAACCTAATCTGGATAAAATGAAGGAAAATCTGGATAAGTCTCTGATGCTTGTAACAGGACTTAATCCATATATCGGTTATGATAAATCTGCAGAGATTGCAAAGCTTGCTCATAAAAAGGGAATTCGTTTAAAAGACGCAGCTGTAGAATTGGGATATTTAACAGAAAAACAATTTGACGATATTATTAAACCGGAGAATATGGTTTAATAATATACTGGTAATCATGATTCCGCTGTTTGGTTCATTTTCTTTACCTGTAATTACTATTGCTGCATAATGAGAAAATTACTAACCACTGTAAATTATACTATTTTACATAAAGCCTTATTCTAATTGTATTGATTTGCTGGCATGTAAAGTGTTTTGTGAAGATAGAACGGAAATAGCTTGGTATCAAAGGATTTTAAGTAAAAATTGAGATGAGTGTAAAGAAGGACTGTTTCTAAAGATTGGAACTGTCCTTCTTTATTTTGATAAATTGGGTAAGTTTTTCCACTAACACTATGGGACAACTTGATTGCGGCCGCCATATTTGACTCTGTAGAGAGCTTTGTCTACTCGCATAAACCAGTGCTCTAAAGATTCACCACAAATCCGTTCTACAGCTCCAATGCTGATTGTTATTTTAAGGTCAGGCCGGATTTGGCTGTTTTCTACTTTTAAACGTAAATTTTCTGCTTCGATTAATGCATCGCTGATAGCTGTATCTGGCATCAGTACAATAAATTCATCTCCGCCGAATCTGAAAATTGTATCTGTGCTTCGCAAAGAAGAAATCATAATCTTAGCAAAATCCTTTAGTACCTCATCACCTGCCAGATGGCCAAAGGTATCATTGATTTTTTTAAAATGATCTATATCCAATAAAAGTGTTGTAATAGCCTTTTTGTTGAGGTCTGCTCCTTTTATTTCTTTAGCTGCTTTTATATTAAGGTAAGTACGGTTATATAAGCCCGTTAACTGATCAGTGATACTTAAGTGCAGCAGATTTAAATAGGCTTCAATCAAGTTGCGCATTTTCTCCATGAAATCTTTCATATCTTGTGAAAAGTTATTCTCTTTGTCATCAAGCATACAAATTGTTCCAAAGAAATCACCATTGGGCAGTCTGATGGGAAATCCTAAATAACACTTCATATTGTATTTCATATCAGGATTATTTCTCCACTCATTTGATTTTGATGCGTTGGGAACTAACAGCATTTTGCCTTTATTGATGACCCTTTCGCAATAAAGTCCCGAACCTATGAGATGTTCTTTGTTTCCCAGGCGATAAGGATTATTTTTAGTCTCGCTGGCTACAAATACTTCGATTTCTCCATCCTGCACTCTCATGATAAGGGCTGCACGGACTCCTGCAATACGAGAGATGAGATCTACTATACTCTGCCACTCTTTAAGCAGGGTATCTGGAATATCTATATGATAAATTTTAGCTGACGCTACATTATCATTATTATTTATTGTTTCATTCATAGCTTTAACCACCTTTATATGTTTAGAAAAATTAAATTATAAAATTGGTCAACTATTTAAGCTGAAAAATTACTGATAACTCTCATTTTGTGTTTTGCTATCGTTGGAGTACTTTCATATACATAAATTATACTGCATATAAGCATGAAAGTATATCAAGCTTATAAGTTTGTGGAAGTTTAGCTTCAAAATTCCATAAAGAATTTTATTTTTATTGAAAATATATTTTATCACATAGATTATTGGGGTGGAGCATAAAAGTAGTATATCAGATGCCACAGCTGAGAGCTTATAAGGCCGATGGTGGAAATATACAGGCTTTTTGAAGCATCAGCAAATAGTAGTATAATCAATATTGGGAAAATAATATTTTTAACCAGTGTACTTAAAAATCTCTTAGAAGAGCCTAGTTTAATATAGTATGAGGGAAGTCCATGATTTCTTAACCTATAATAAATTAAATTGAAACGATCATCACTTAAAAAAATTTGACAACCTTAAAAGAAAATAATATACTTAAAAATATATTAAAGACATAGACTGTGATGGAGAAAGAAGTATTTAGTTTATTAACTTAAGAGAGCCGGCGTTTGGTGAAAGTTGGTGTTAATAGAATACTGAAATCACTCCGGAGTTTCCAAGTAGAAAGGCTTTTGCCAAGTAAAGGAGGACGTGTACCAGCGATATATGGTTAGGGTTTACATTGAATAAAATTTTTATTTGAAGTTGATCTGAATTGAGAGGCAATATTGGTTTATCCAAATTGCAAATAAGGCGGTACCGCGGAAGTCAATCTTTCGTCCTTATGAACATATTAAAATGTGTTTATAAGGACGAAAGATTTTTTTTATTTATTAAAATATGTATAAGTGAGAAAGGAGGATAATTTGGCACTAGAATATTAGAAAAATTGGGGCAATTTGTAATAATATAATAGAAATATGTATAGTAAAGAAGGGGGCTGACATTATGACTACTAATGGTAGTGTAACTAAAAGAAAGTATTTAAATGTCGTTTTACCTTTGTTCATCGCTTCAATGCTGGCATATATTGATAGACTTAATATATCCTATGCTGCTTTGACCATGAACAAGGATTTGGGGTTTAGTGCCCAGGCTTTTGGAATGGGAGCAGGTATTTTATTCTTTGGATATGTGATATTTGAAGTACCTGGAACTGTATTTGCAGAAAAGCGAAGTCCGAGCAAGTGGGTTGTCAGGATTATGCTTACCTGGGGTATTGTTACCAGTCTTATGGGATTCGTACACACAGAACTTGAATTCTATGTTGTTCGTTTTTTGGTAGGGGCTGCAGAAGCAAGTTTTTATCCAGTTTGTTATTCAGCTATTGTGCCTCGATGGTTTAATGCAAAAGAAAGACCGAAGGCGCTTTCAGTTTTACTGACTTCCATGCTTGTTTCAAGTATTATTGGTTCTCCTTTAGCGGGAGTAATCCTGGGTATTAAAGCTTTTGGTTTTGAAGGTTGGCAGATGTTGTTCATCATGGAAGGATCCATGGCCTTTATATTTGGAATCATTCTTATTTTCTGGTTGAAGGATTGGCCTGAAGATGTCAATTGGCTGAATGATAAAGAAAGAAAGAAAATAAGAGCAGATTATGAAAAAGAAGTTGCTGTGAAAAACTCTATAAAAAAATATACATTGTGGGAAGCATTGAAAGATAAGACAGTACTTAAATTGTGCTTTATATATTTTATGTGGGTTACTGGATTCTGGGGATTTGGTTTCTGGCTGCCAACAGTTTTAAAGTCAATATCTGGATTGAGTAATTCCAGTGTCAGCTGGTTGATTATAATACCAATGTCAGTAGCACTTGTTGGTTTTATATTTAATGGTAATTCTACCTCAAAAACGGGAGAAACAAAATGGCATATAGCTCTTCCACTTTTCATCGGCGCTTTTGGCATGGCCTTGGGAACTATGGTTTCCAATCCTGTATTAAGCTTTATATTTACCTGTGTTACTGCCATAGGCGTATATGTAGGAATGGGAGTCTGGTGGACGGTTCCTACATCCTTTTTATCCGGACCGGCAGCAGCTGGTGCCACTGGGTTAATCAATTCAATAGGAAATATGGGAGGATGGGTTGGACCGTATTTTGTCGGGTTCATTAAAAATGGTACGGGGTCTTATACCACGGCATACATTTGTTTGTCTGTGTCATTGGTAATTTCAGGTGTTGTTATGCTGACACTTAAGAAAAAAGTTGATGCCGATGTATTGACAGGTGAACAGGATGACAATAACTTAGATAAAATTGAAATAGGGTAAGTTTTTACGAAGCACTATCATTAAGTATTAAGGTAGTGCTTCGTTTTATAAAAAATGGTGCTAGTATAAAAATGTAGACACGAAAAATCCAATGATATAAAATAAAAGAAAAGGAGTTCCTAGTAGCTATTTTTTAAATGTTCTTTATAATAAAAGGGGCAAGGGGTTAAAAAATGAGAAAAAAGTTTTTTGTAATGTTTTTAGCTTTCATTTGTTCAATTACTATAGGCTTTAAACTTTTCACACAAAAAAATATGTTTTACAACAAAAACACAGCAAAGGTGCAAACTAAAAATACAACTAATGGAAAAAAGAATGAAACAATTGATGAGAAGTTAAAGCAAAGAGTAGTATTAATAAATTCAGACAAAGATAAAGATGGTATAAAGGATCAGGAAGATATAGTTCTTGGAGCAAGAAAAGAAGCACATAAAAAGGTCAAATATAAAAGTGGCTATTATGTAGGTGGGTATCCTCCGGAAAATGAGGGAGTATGTACTGACTTAGTGTGGAGAGCTTTTAAAGATGCAGGATATAATTTAAAGGACATGGTAGATGAGGATATAAAGAATAATCCTGGTGATTATAAAGAAATTCAGGGTAAGCCCGATCCCAATATAGATTTTAGAAGAGTGTCCAATCTTTATGTTTATTTTAAAAAATATGCAGCCAGTATTACTACTGAGTTGAAACCTAACGATATAGAGAATTTAAAGGAATGGCAGCCAGGGGACATCGTAACTTTTGATCACAGTGAACATATAGCTATAGTTTCTGATAAAAGGAGAGCAGATGGTATTCCATATATAATACATAATGCACCACCTTGTGCTAGAGAGGGTGATGAAATTATGTACTGGATGCCCAGAATAACAGGTCATTTTAGATTTCCAAAACAATAGCGAACTCAGAAGAAAAAACAAGATTTCAGAGAAGGGTTGGATATTGAAATATGCAAACAGTTTATTTTTGGGCGAATATTGGTTTTATGAATCATATTTTGCAAAATATTAGAAATTAATAAATCAATAACTTGGATTATGACAAAATTCTTGGAAAACTTAATGGTTACCTTGATGAGTTCAGGAAGAGTTTTTATAAATGAAATTTAAAGGAGGGGGATGTATGGGTTCTACAATTTATTATTTTTCTGCTACAGGCAATTCGCTGGAAATCGCCCATCAAATTGCAAAAGAACTAGAAGATTGCACGATTAAGTCAATGGCTACACAGCCACCTAATGAGCCTATTGGTGGTTCGGGTGAATCTATTGGTTTCGTATTTCCTGTTTTCTATAATGGTTTACCGAGATTGGTTAAACAATTTATTAAAAAACTTAGTATAATCAAAGGGACCTATTGCTTTGCATTTATAAATTTCGGAGGATACGGAGCTAATACGTTAGGTATGCTGGAGGATATTCTTCAAGAAAAAGGCATTAGTTTATCCTATGCAGATGAGGTAAAGATGCCAGGAAATTATATTGTGAATTATCAAGCTCCCGATACCGACAAAGTACAGAAACTAATAAAAGCTGCTGCAAGTAAGGTGGATAAAGCTGCCAAATCTATTGCAGATGGTGAGCGGCATCCGGCTAAAAGAAAAGCCGAGCTATGGAGTAAAATAACGAATCGCAGTTATCTATATAAAGATATCGCTAAATGGGACGAAAAATTCGTAGTGACCTGCAAATGCACTGGTTGTTGTCTATGTGCCAAAGTATGTCCTGTGGATAATATAAAAATTGAAGACCGGCATCCGGTCTGGCAGCATCACTGTGAACGATGTCTTGCCTGTATTCAATGGTGTCCATATGAAGCAATACAGTATGGCAAAAAAACAATCGGACGCAGAAGATATCACAATCCAAATGTTGAGATTAAGGATATTATAAATAGAAAATAATAGAATTTTTATAGGAATTGATAGTTATAAAGAATATTTAGAAATTACTGATAAAGAAATAAAACATATAATTAATGAACTGAAAGACAAGTGATGAGGTGAATTTAATAAGCATGATAACTATGAATTCTAATATAAGACCATTTTTAAAGTGGGCTGGAGGTAAAACACAACTTCTGGATGAGATAATTAAAGAATTGCCTGTAGATATTAAGCAATATAGAAGATATGTTGAACCTTTTGTGGGGGCAGGCGCTGTGTTTTTTTATTTTTTAGAAAATAATTATTTTGAAGAATATATTATAAATGATATAAACTCCAAATTAATAAATTTATATAAAGTTATTAGGGATAAACCAGAAGATTTAATCGTAGAAATACAAGGATTAAAGACTAAATATTTGGAATTAGACACTAAAGAGAGAAAAAAATTATTTTATGAAATAAGGACTAATTTTAATAATAATTGTAGTAGTATAAAATTAGCCTCATATTTTATTTTTTTAAATAAGACGTGTTTTAATGGATTGTATAGAGAAAATTCAAAAGGAAATTTCAATGTGCCATTTGGAAAATATAAAAACCCAAGTTTTTTTGATGAAATACAATTGAGAAAGATATCTAGATTGTTAAACTTAAAAAATAGCAATGGAGGATTTAAAATTAAGATTCTAAATAAAGATTTTAGTGAGTTAAAAGAATATATTGATGCCAATACGTTTGTGTATTGTGATCCTCCATATAGGCCAGTAACAGTAGGTGGTTTTACATCTTATAATAAAAGTAATTTTAACGATAAATCGCAGATTTTATTAAGAGATTTTTATAAATTGATGGATGCTAAAGGGGCAAAGGTAATGTTAAGTAATTCAGATCCTAAAAATTTAGATGAGAAAGATACTTTTTTTGATGAGTTATACTCAAATTTTAATATAAAAAAAGTTTATTCTAAAAGAAATATAAATTCTGTAGGTAATAGAAGAGGAAAAATTACAGAGCTATTAATAATAAATTATAAAAGATGATGAGTATGATATTGATGTTGACAGAAAACACTAATATTGGTATCATCTAAATAATTTATATTGTTTTTGTATGGTCTGACTAGGTTGAGTTATGTTGAAAATGTTTTCAACATAATTAGTTTATAAACCGGTGTTTTCCCATAAGAATGGATAAGTATTATGCCAGGCTTGTGTCAAGGGTGCTTAGTATAGAAAAATCTAGAAAAAGGGGGAAAAATATGTGGCAGATATATGATGATCTCATTAATGAAATCCCCGAGGATCTAACAGTGCTTGAATGCATGATTGGAACCTCTTGGACTCTTGTACGTTCACAGAAAGGGATCGGTATTGCTATGACTGTTAAAGGGGGCAGAAGAAAAGGAAGCGAACTTAGCAATATTTCCGGAATGCAGCTTAAAAAGCTTGCGGCATATTCAAAATCATGGAATATGCTTGAAGCGTCGCTGGGAATGGCTGCAATTAACGCAGCATTTAACAATCCATCACAAGTTATGGATATCACTGGCGAGCCAATGGTTAAATCAGATAATCCGGAAAAGTACAATGGTTTTAAAGCATTGGAACCCAATATGGCAGGTAAAAAAGTAGCAGTTATTGGTCATTTCCCGGATATTGAGAAATTTAATGAAATATGTGAATTGTCTATACTTGAAAGAGAACCACAAGCAGGTGATTATCCTGATCCGGCCTGTGAGTATTTACTTCCAGAGCAGGATTTTGTATTCATTACCGGAGCAGCATTTATAAACAGGACAATGCCCAGATTGATTCAGTTGTCCAAGAAGGCTCAGATTGTTTTAGTAGGTCCCAGTGTACCAGTTTCTAAAATTTTATTTAAATATGGAGTGAATTTTATAGCAAGCTTTGTAGTAATTGAACAGCAGCTTACTTGGAAAGCAGTTCAAGAAGGGAAAAAAATGAATATATTTAAAGCGGGCGGTGAAATGGTATGTATTAATCCTTGAATAATTCAGTTAATAAGCAATCACGAAGAAAGAATATAAAAATGCAGGGAATCTGGTAATAGTATACCTGGCCCTATAGGAATTATAAAGTCTGAAATAACAGAGGGCAAAAGTATGCCCATTAGTGGAGTTTGGGTGTTTGCAATAAAAATAGTAAAACAAAGGCAGAAGCTTTAAGTGCAATCTTTAAAAAATATACTCCCAGTAAGCAAATTGAAATAGAGCTGCTTTGCAGTGAAAAATTTATATTTTAAAACTACTGCTTATTTATAAACTATTACAGATACAGTTTTAAAAACAACATAGAGTTCAGTGCCTTTTCCAATACCCATTTTATTTAAAGATTTTGTAGTTATAAGTGATTTTATAGGGATGCCAATATCAACAACTACGATTACACTGCAGTTGTCAACATTGATAATGTCAATTACATTGCCTTTGAGGATATTTCTTGCGCTGCTGACAAATGTACCTTTACTTAATATAGGTCATTATTGATGTTGGGGAAGCCAAGTCTACTATTGTGAAAGATATGGACAATATCTCCAAACAGGTCAGTATTCCAACCATTCATATTGATGCCACCACATCTACCATGCCTCAGGCTTATAGAACACTGGGCAAGCTCCTTGGGCGGGAACAGCAGGGTGAAGCTTTGGCACAGTATTGTGAACAAACCCTTAAAAAAACCAAGGATATTATGAAATCTGTGGGAGATAATGGAAGAGTAAAACTACTGTACTGTTCCGGTACTGACGGTCTTAATGTGATTGCAAGGGGTTCTTTTCATGCTGAAATTTTAGATATGGTCAGCAGCAATGTGGCTGTTGTTAAAAATCCTTCCGGCAAGGGAGCTGGAAATCCAGTGGATATGGAGCAGATAACTTCATGGAATCCTGATGTAATTCTCTTTGCTCCGGGCAGCATTTACAGTACTGTGGCAAAAGATTCAGCATGGCAGAAGCTTGACGCAATTAAAAATGGAAAATACTACGAAGTTCCAAATGGTCCGTACAATTGGATGGGTTTCCCGCCTTCAGTAAACCGTTACATGGGGATGATCTGGATTACTCAATTATTATATCCTGATAAGGCAAAGTACAACGTATATAATGAAGCAGCAAAATATTATCAGTTGTTTTATCACAGCAAGCTGACAGAAGACCAGTATAAAGCACTGGCAGCAAATTCACTGCTGAAAAAATAATAAAAATATAGAGAAATACAAAGTCTTGGGTAATAAAAAACTAAGTAAAACATAAAATATCCTGTTTATCAAGGAGGAATGAAATGAAACTTATAACTGTTGCAGGACCGCCCTCTTCTGGAAAAACCTCTGTCATTTTAAAGCTTGTTGAATGTATGAATATGCCAAAGTGCAGTATTGGTGTTGTAAAATTCGATTGTCTCACTTCATTTGACAATCTTCGATATGCTGAAGCAGGCATTCCGGTAGAGACAGGGTTTTCCGGCAAAATATGTCCCGACCATTATTTTGTAAGTAATATTGAAGATGCAGTTCAGTGGGGAGTGAAATCCGGTTTTGATATGTTGATAACAGAGAGTGCCGGACTCTGTAATCGTTGTTCTCCCTATATTAGCGGGATACTTTCAATCTGTGTCATAGACAATCTGTCAGGTGTAAACACTCCTAGAAAAATAGGCCCCATGCTTAGATTTGCGGATATAGTTGCAGTGACAAAGAGTGACATCGTTTCCCAGGCAGAGCGTGAGGTGTTTGCTTTTAATATAAAGGAGATGAATTCATCTGCAAAGGTGGTATTTGTCAATGGCATCACTGGCCAAGGGACACTGCTTTTGTCAAAATATTTGAAACAAACCAGGGATATTCAAACCCTGAGAGATGTGAAACTTAAATTTACAACACCTTCAGCGGTATGTTCCTATTGTACAGGGGAAACGAAAATAGGGGACTCGTACCAATTGGGAATGATGAAGAAAATGGAGTTTGAAAAATATGGTGATGAGTGAATTAATGAATTTAGTAAGCAGCAGGAGCCTTGAGGATGTACTTAAGATACCCTATTGCTGCAGATTTTCTTGACAATTTTCGATTGAATTCTATTCCAAAGGAATTGCCGCTTTTTAAGGCTCTTCAGAAAGTTGACGATGAGGACTTAAGTGAATTCGGTTTGGACAAGTCTGGCATTTTCATGAACTTTTGTGAGTTCCTTTTGACATTTACACAGGCTGAGGCTTCAACTGCTGAGGTTTCATCCATATCCATTATAGGAGGCTTCAATAAATCAAAGGAACCTGAAAATATCAATTTTACTATCTCTACAGGAGAGGTAATCAGTATAGTGGGGCCCACAGGATCCGGAAAAAGCCGGCTGCTGGGAGACATCGAGTGCCTTGCCCAGGGTGATACTCCTACAGGTAGAAAAATACTTGTAAATGGAGCAGAAGTTGATGAACTTCAGCGGTTTGACATGGATGGCAAGCTGGTAGCCCAGCTTTCACAAAATATGAATTTTGTCATGGACTTAAGTGTTAATGAGTTTTTGGAGATGCATGCAAAAAGCAGATTAACACCTGACACCGGAAAGGTGGTGGAAAAGTGTTTTGAGTGCGCGAACCATCTGGCAGGTGAAAAATTTTCCAGGAACACAAAAGTGACCCAGCTCAGCGGTGGGCAATCCAGAGCTCTTATGGTTGCAGACACCGCTTATATGAGTGAATCACCAATCGTATTGATTGATGAAATTGAGAATGCGGGAATTGACAGGCGCCGGGCCATAAAGCTTTTGGCGAAAAAGGAAAAGATTATTTTTGTTTCCACCCATGATCCCCTGCTGGCAATCAGTGCTGACAAACGTATTGTAATCAAAAATGGCGGGATACACAAAATTATCGAAATCTCCGATGCCGAAAAACAAAGCCTTGCGGCCATTGAAAAGCTTGACAATACGATGATGATGCTTCGCAACCGTCTCCGTGACGGTGAGATAATAACAGAAGATTTACTTATATAAAAAGGGGTGTATATTATGTGGGAAATATATGATGATTTAATCAATGAAATTCCGGAAAATTTCATAGTTGATGAGCTTATATGCGGAAATGGAATGTCCTATGTCCGCAGTGGTAAGGGATCAGGAATTGCAGGTTTTCACCTTATTAATGAAACCAGAATGCCCATGTTTACAAAAAATTTTATTGGAGCACCGCTGAAAGAGATTGCAGCCTGTGTAAAGTCATGGAATATGGCTGAGGCTTCTATTGGAGTGGCTGCCATGAATGCATATTACAACAATGCTGAGGTGGCAAAGAAAAACGGAGTAGAATTTTCCAGTTCAAGGAGGGTTGAGGATAGGCTGTTTGATCCATTTATCATGTCTCAAAATAAAATAAAGGATAAAAAGGTTGCTGTTGTTGGACATTTTCCACACCTGGAAAACTTGTTTGCTCCAAAATGTCAGCTTTATATTATGGAATGGGAACCGGAGGATGGGGATTATCCCATAGCTGCCTGTGAATATCTGCTGCCCCAGTGTGACTATGTGTATTTGACTAATGTATGTATTCTGGAGAAAACACTGCCTAGAATGCTGGAACTATCAAAAGATGCCGAAAGGATTACCATGGTGGGTCCGGGGACTCCCCTGGCGCCTGCACTATTCAACTATGGAATTGAAGATCTGTCCGGATTTATGATTAAAGACCAGCAGCTTGCCTTTAGAATTGTTTCAGGTGCAGAAAATGTAAAAATATATAATGCAGGCCAGAAAGTCAGCTTCAAAAAAAATCAAAGGACTGATAATACAACACTTTAGCTGCCTAATTTGAGATTGGCAGTAGTACTGTCTTTCTAACGAAATATATGTTGTATTTGGTGAAGATATCATATATTGGAAGGGGCAGTTATCCCATTTCAATATATGAATCAGCATATGAAAAATATTATATGTTTAATAATAAGAGGTTTTGAAAATATAGAATAATAGAGTTATAATATAAATTGCATTGATGTGGGTTGATGCAATTATTTTTATCCAAACACTGCCAGTGTAATACTACAGTTTTATAAAGCGGTGCTGGGTGTTTGGACAAGCTTTTCTAAGGCTGGGGTGGAGAAGTTTCTTTTAAACAAACTTTATCTAAACCTTAAAAATTACTTAATTTGCCTATATTTGCAGGAAATAATTATACTACAGAATTATAAATAGTACTGGAGGAAACATAATGATTACAGGTGAGTTGAAAAGCAAAATAGATAGAATTTGGGAGACATTTTGGACTGGAGGTATTACCAATCCGTTAGAGGTTATAGAACAATTTACATATTTCCTATTTATAAAGGAGCTGGATGACAATGAGATATCTGCTGAAAGTGATGCAGAATTACTGGGTATACCTTTTGAAGGAATATTTCCAAGTGGCAAACAGTATTTAAGATGGAGCAGATTTAAAAATGAAGAAGCAGGAGAAATGTATAGAATAGTATCCCAGGAAGTTTTCCCTTTTATAAAAAATATTCAAGGAACACTTCAATAATAAAATGTTTAATGGCTTTGACATGGATAGAACCATGCTTAGAATTGGTGACATGAATATGATGCTTCATGGAGTGGACAACCCTAATATTGAATACAGGGATTCCCTTTCAGAAACTAATAAAGATAGGGAAAAATATGCATTGGTTTTAGCGAGAGTGTGAAGCTTTTTCTGCAAATTGGATTTCTATGATAATTGTCAAAGGCATCTACTTGTAAATAAATAGGTGTTTTTTTATAGTTGTTTTCAATAAGTTAATTTGAAGATAAAATTAATCATTGAGTCCATGAAAATGGATATATAGAATTTTACAATGTCTTTTTACAGATTTTCAATTAATAAATACTTTTATGATTACCATAATTTATAATATCATATAAAGTAAATGATTTATTGTAAATTTAATATATGTTTTTAGCATTATTGTGTCCAGTAAAAACTTTATATTGTATAATATTATTTATATTGTATAATGTCTACTTTAATAATATTATTTTTGGGGCTTGTAAAAGCTGTCAACATATAATATTGATCCCATGATGGTTAAAAATGAGTGAAAAAATTAAATAGCGTGAAAATGATAAATTCACATTATGGCAAGTCAGCAATACAACGGGAGGTAAATGTGTTGATCTTTAGGAGCATTCTTGATATAATAATCTTTATAGTTGTTTTCAGAAAGTTATGAATAGGAACTTTTGCTCGGAATTTACATTTTTTATTGGTAAACAATATATTTAAAATGAATATAAATAGAATGCAATATGTTGTCCTGCAAGCTTGAAAGCTGTTTCTACCCTTGTGAAAGAAACTCATTTCAGAGGAAATCATTTTCCTAATTCCTTTCATTGGCAATTGAGCCCAATAAACATGAATGGATTGTTTAGAAGTTTACATGTTCTAATCTTTTATAGATGTCTTTTTCTCTTTTATAATATTTAATACTTTTCTCTTTAAATTTGATTACCGCTGCTTGTTGTAATTTTTCTATATAAAATAGTGAAAAATTATTTTCAAGTATTATCGATATATGTAATCTTACAATATAAAAAGGGGATGAATTTGTGCTGCGAAAAATGAATTTAAAGGTAAAAATTAGTATTATAATTGGATTATTGCTGCTAATAACTTTTGTCACTACATTTTCTATAGTGTTAGTGAGGTTATATAATAACAGTATGGTACAGGCTAAGACTCTTTCGGAAGAAATGTCAAATTCCTATGCTTCTCAAATTGACAGCCATTTTACCACACTTGAAACTATAGCTGATACATTTAAAAATTCAATAATAAGTCAAATGGGAAAAGGTGTTAAGAATAGGGATATTATTATTGATATGCAAAAGAATGTATTAAATAAGTATCCTAATATTTATGGAATTACAGTGGCTTTTGAACCAAATGCTTTTGACGGACAGGATGCTTCTTATGCAGGAAAATCGGAATATGGTGAAAAAGGCTTGTTTATACCTTATGTAACCAGGAATAATGGTTCTTTTCATGTTGAAGCCGCCTATAATTTCGAGACAGATATGGCCTGGTATAATAATACAAAAAAAAGCAAACAGGTATTTGTAACGGAACCTACTGTATATAAAGTCAATGGCAGTAATATATCCATGGCATCTTTAGTTGTACCTATTTTAGATGAAAATAAAAATTTTCAGGGAGTTATATCCATAGACTATAAGCTTGAAACATTCCAGAAGATTGTCAGCAGCATAAAACCTATGGGAGGATATGCCCAGCTTTTATCCAAAAACGGCATATATGTAGCTAATGGTGCGGATAACAAGCTGATAATGAGTGATGCAAAAAAAAGTGGTGATGATTGGAAGAACATTGTAGATCAGACATCATTGGGTAAAAAAGTTCAAACTTTAGGGAAATCAATTTCTACGGGAAAAGATGTTTTTAGAGTGGCATATCCCGTAAAATTAGGTGATTGTGATATGAATTGGAGTCTGTGTATAGATATTCCTGTAGCCAATATTTTGAAGGATTTCTATACTCAATTGAGACAGATAATACTTATAGCTTGTATTGGACTTGTTGTTGTAATCATGGTGATCATATTAATTGTTGGTTATATTACCAAAGGACTTAAATATGCTGAAGGTCAATTGGACTTGCTGGCACAGGGAGATCTTGGTGAAGAAATTGATTTAAAGTATTCAAAATCCAAAGATGAAATTGGAAAGATGATAAATTCCATGTGGAAAATGCAGCAATCAATTAAAAACATAATAAAAGGTGTAAAGGATAATTCCTTAAGTGTGGATGATTCAATAAGCAATGTGGAAAAAAATATAGGTACTTTAAATTTAAAGATTGGTGATGTATCTGCAACTACAGAAGAACTTTCTGCCGGGATGGAAGAAACGGCAGCATCTTCTCAAGAAATGAACAATTCCGCATCTGAAATAAAAAACACCGTTAAGAGTATGTCAGTAGAAATTGAGAGTGGGCTGGAATCTGCAAAAAAAATAAATAAAAGAGCTGATGCCTTGAAATCTTCGGCGGTTCAATCTCAACAGAATGTAAATGACATGAGTGCAGATATAGATAAAAGGCTGCAATTGGCAATCGAAAAATCAAAAGCCGTGGAACAAATAAAGTCATTGACAAATGGAATATTGGAGATAACTTCACAGACAAATTTGCTTGCATTAAATGCATCTATCGAAGCAGCCCGTGCAGGAGAAGCTGGAAAAGGATTTTCCGTTGTGGCAGATGAAATCAGAAAGCTTGCTGATTCGTCTCAAAATATGGCTATCCAAATTCAGAATACCACCAAAGATGTAGTTGAATCCGTTGATGCACTTAGAAATAGCTCCAAAGATATAATGAAGTTTATCGAAAAACAAGTTGTCCCTGATTATGCTAATCTAGTTAATACAGGGGAACAATATAGCAAGGATTCTTTTGAAATAAAAAAAATTGTGGATGATTTCAATATAATATCTGAGAAATTACTTGTATCTATTTCGGATATAGTAAAATCTGTGGGGGAAGTATCTGCAGCATCAGAAGAAGGTGCCCAGGGAACCACCAATATAGCACAAATGTCTTCAGAAGTAGCTGAATTAAGTGATAATGTGATGAAACAGGCAGCTCAGTCAAAGGCAAGTGCAGAGAAATTAAGGAAAATGATTTCCGTATTTAAACTGTAATTGATGATAACTCTGACTTTTACTTTGAGTTGGAGTTACTCTTATCTATTATAATTTTCTTATTAACTCCCATATACCCATCATAATCTTTTCCATTGTCATTATGTTTTGCCCTTGAAATAAATTCAGTATCCTTAATCTAGTAGGGACAAACTGATGCCCAGAAATACATTTTTTAGTTTGCGGAACTCATACAATGCAACCATAATCAGGTATAAAATCTATGAAGATTTTAGTAAGTAAAATAATATATAATTATTTTCTAAACCACTCCAAAGTATATTTTTTAAAAGTCCATACATTGGAAGACAAATTTGTTACCTTAGGTACAGCCAAAGCTATTCTAACATTGATTTCATCATTCAAATTTATTATCTTAATTTTATTTTGTCTTTATAAGGGGAAAAAGCTCAAAAGTATTATTCAATTCAGGATCATTAGTAAATGTAATAAAAGCAGCGTCAATTTTTAGATTCTTCCTAAGCTGAATTAAGGATTTTGTTTCAGCTTCTTTATTCTAAAAACCACTGACACCTTTGCGTTCAGCACTTTCTGATCCATCACCATAGCTTACAAGTACCTGAAGAAGAATTTCCCCAAGAGTCTGTATTGGATTAATTGTACATGCAATAAGGGAAACTGTAGATATAAGCGGTGTTGAAGATGGACTTGATGTAGTCTTTTTAGATATAATTATGAATAAATTCCTTAAATGAATTCAATTGCCTTATTTTTTCAAGCTCTTCATCTTCCAGAACATATTTTAAAAATTGGGGGTATAATTTTAAAGCCTGGATTATATCCTCACAGGCCTGGTTTTTCTCATTTATTAAGGCGTAAAAGCAGCTTCTGTTATAATACAGAAAATGGACTTCACTGCAGTTGTCAATTCCACGGGATAAAATTTTTATACCTCTTTCTGTATCTTTATATTTATAGATTACTGCTAAATTCAAGTAGCTGTATTCATAATTTTTGTTTTTTTCAATAGCCCTTTCATAGAATCCAGCAGCTTTTTTTACCATATTGAATTTACAGCAGATTACACCCATATTGAACAGGGCCAGATAATTATGAGGATTTATTTTAAGGGCCTTTGAAAATTTTTTATATGCAAGATCATTTTGATCTTTTTCTTCATAAATACTACCCAAGTTTAAGTTTGCCCAAAAATCCAGGGGACTTAAGCTTAACAGCCTTTTATAAGTGTATATTGCCAGATCTTTTTTACCGGATACGTCATAGGCATTTGCCAGAAAAAAGTAGGCTTTATGATAGCTGGGGTTTATATAAATGGCTTTTTTATATAATTTTATAGCTTTTGCATAATTTCCCTCATCATCATATATTGCAGCCAGGCCATAATAAGCCCTTTCTTCACAGTCATCTATGCTTAAAGCTTCTTTATAATATTCCTTGACTTTCTCTGATTTTCCCCAGAAGTCATATATTAATGCCAGGTTGATTATGGCATCTACATCTTTACCCTTTGAAAGTTCATAAACCTTATTGTATAGATTAAGTGATTTAATTAGGTTGTTTTGTTCAAAAGCTTCTTCTGCTTTTTCCAGATATCTGTTGATTTTCATATCATTTTTCATAAATACACCATTTCTTTTTTTATTTTTAGTGTCTATAGATTAAGTTATCATCAATAGAAGTTAATTTCAAGGTTTCTTTTGTGAAATTTCATTGTATACCTTTTCGAGGATCAGGAATTTGCTATTGGTACAATAATTTTGAAAGATAATATTTTTATTTCAATTAGAAATGAAAAAAATATTGCATTTTTAGTGAATATACATTAATATATAACGGTAAAAAAATAATTCAGATGAATCCTTGGAGAGACTCTTAAAAGAGCACCGAAGGAGAAAGTCCCAGGACGAAACTCTCAGGTAAAAGGACAGGAAAAAGGTAACATATCTTATAAAAGTAATACATAATCAATTACTTCATTTTAGATCTTATCTGTTCCCATTTGTATCTCCAATTGCAAAATATTTATATGGAGGGATAAAATGGATCAATCAACAAAGATGTCACAAAATCAAAATCTATCAAGAGGATTAAAAAATCGTCATGTTCAATTACTTGCAATAGGAGGTGCAATTGGTACTGGATTGTTTCTTGGATCAGGAAGATCCATTCACCTGGCAGGGCCGTCTATTTTATTTGCATATACCATAACAGGCATAATTTGTTTTTTAATTATGCGTGCCCTGGGGAATCATTGTTTTCCAAAGCAGCAAGTATCATAAACTTTGTTGTACTGACATCGGCAGCTTCTGCTTTTTATGGAAAGTACACTTGACATTTTGAATAGAACTGATATACTTGACATATGGAAAGCACACTTTCCATAAGAAGGAGCGAAATGTGAAAAACCGACTGGAAGAAATACGAAAGAAACATGGCTTAAGCCAGGAAGATTTGGCGGCAGCTCTTGAAGTGTCAAGACAGACAATTGGTTCCCTTGAAAACGGCAGATATAACCCGTCAATAATATTGGCCTTTAAAATAGCAAAATACTTTAATATGAATATTGAAGAAATTTTTATTTATGAGGAGGATGAAAAATGAAAAAAAGCACTTATTACATCATGACTGTAATTGGATTGCTGTTGATGGGCATAGGAGCATATTTTGTCAAAACAGTTGTTGATCCACGGGGAATGCTTAAGGCTCTGCCATATATCTGCATGGGATTGGGATGCGGCATTTTCGGACATGGTGCTGGAGGAATAATAAGCCTCAGGGCTTTAAAGGATTATCCTCATATTAAAAAGCAAATGGAAATTGACAGGCAGGATGAACGTAATATTGCTATTGGGAACAGAGCAAAGGCCAGGGGATATGATATGATGATATTTATTTTTGGTGCTTTAATGCTTGTTTTTGCTTTAATGGGTGTTGATTTTGCAGCTGTTCTTCTTTTAGCTTTTGCCTACCTGTTTGTCATAGGATATAGCCTTTACTATCGTTTTAAGTATGACAAGGAGATGTGAGAAAATGAAAACTTTTAACTATGTATTTATTGCAATAGTAGTTATACTGTTGATTAGTTCATCGGTGGGTATGTTTTTTGTAGGAGGATATACTCCGGAGACTATATCTGCAATTTTAATATCTGCATCGGTATATTTGGTCATAAGCGGGATATATAATAAATTTTTTGTTAGGAAAAGACATAAGGATGAACGAAATCTCAATATTGAAGACAAATCCAAAGCAAAAGCTTTTGATGTTATGGGAATAATATTTGGTATTCTTGTGATTATATATGGCTTTTTAAAGGCTGATTTACTTATAATTTCACTTGCATTTACGGCATATTTGATCATTTTTGGGGTCTATATGATGTACTTTTCCAAATATCATAAAGAAATGTAAGTAAGCCATATTTTATTTGGAAGGCAATAGTTATTTTAAAATTAAATTTATTAAAAGCAGTTTTCTAAAAATTATTAGTATAACTAACTTATAAGTTAATTAATAATGGTAAATTATTGTGAAGTAAAAAATATATATATGATTTGCAGTTAAATAGTAATTTATGATACAGTTTGGAACTATTTATTATTTATAAAATGTGGCAATTATTTTTTATAAAAAGCAAAGGAGAATTTCAAAATGGAGAAAACACGAGTTTTTAGAATGCCTTTTTCAAGTATTTATCCGCTCTATATACAAAAAGCAGAGAAAAAAGGAAGAACAAAAAAAGAAGTAAATGAAATAATTTTTTGGCTTACCGGTTATGATGAACATTCATTACAGCAACAAATAATTAATGAAGTGGATATGGAAACGTTCTTTAAACAAGCACCTCATATTGATCCGAATGCTTCACTCATTAAAGGAGTAATTTGTGGATATAGGGTGGAAGAAATAGAAGATGAATTAATGCGACAAATCCGATATTTAGATAAATTAATTGATGAGTTAGCTAAAGGTAAAACAATGCAGAAAATATTAAGAAAATAAATTAGATGGCATAATCTTTCAGAAGAAGTAAAAGCCCAGTTAAAAGAGTTCTATAATACTTTATAAAAGCAAAGTTATTGAGTGTTTAACTTTTAGCCTCTGATATAAAAGTCCTCATTGCAGCTGTTATCCACTTATTCTTGTGGTATAGTATTTGTGTCGCCATATTAAATCTGCATCCATCCAGATCAAACCCAACAAGCTGTCCGTTTTCAAGTTCTTTCTCTACAGTCATAACAGGAAGCAGGGTTATTCCAAGATTACTCATGGTAAAACTTTTAATTGCTTCAATACTTCCAACTTCCAAAGCTATGTTAGGTTTTAAACCTGATTTTTGAAACATTTTCTCAAAAATATTTCTATAGCTGCAGCCCTTTTCTGTTACAATTAAAGGCTCATCTTTAATATCTTCCATTGTAACTTGCCTTTTACCAGTAAGCCTGTTTACTGGAGAGGCTAAAAATGTCATGGATTCATTGTAGGACACACAGCATATTAAATCTGGATCAACAATTGGTTTATCCAAAATAAATGCCAAGTCAACTATATTGTTTTTAATCATACTTCTTAAATCTGAACAAACTCCAACTTTAATTATGACTTCTACTTCAGGATATTTCATATGATAATTTTTAAGCAATTCTGGAAGTCTCATAGTACACAAGGACTCCACAATTCCTATTCTTAAAGTTCCACGGGGAATATCTACGTCACTTACTGCTTCTTTAGCTTCCTCTGTAAGACTTATTATATTTTCTGCATATTTGAGAAACACTTCACCTTTTGAAGTAAGATGCATTTTTCTTCCGATTTTTTCAAACAGTTTTACACCAAGATCTTCTTCTAAAAGTTGAACTTGGGTTGTAATAGTAGACTGAGCATATCCTAATTCCTCTGCTGCCTTAGTATAACTTTTCAAATGGGCAATTTCAGAAAATGTTATCAGATTTCTAAACTCCATATTATGCCTCCAATTACTTCAATAAAATCGAATTGTATTTTCAAATAATTCAATTTTATTAATAGTTAATCTTATGATAATATAAATATATTAGAAATTCAATGAATTTTTTTAATTAAACTTTTGCAAAAGTATAGCTGGCTGCAATAAAATTAAAGAAAGAAGGTAAAACTTAGTGAAGGTTTGATTTTTATTATTACATTCTGTCACTAAATATAAAATATGAGTAAAAGTAAAAATATTGGAACAATAACACTTTCCGGCCTCATAGTAGGCCCGGTACTAGGATCAGGAATAATACTATTGCCGCCCATTGCCTACAAATTAGTTGGGAGATGGGCAATAGCTGCCTGGATTATCATAATGCTGCTTGGTATTATATTTGCCTATGTTTTTATATTTTTGAGCCTGGAAAGTCTCGGGAATGAAGGTGTTGCAATTGCAGTTGGAAATGCTTTTGGAAATTTTTTTCGGGAACTGACTTCAAATTTTCTCACAGTCGCAGTTTGTTTCGGCCCTACAGCAGTTTTGATTACAGCTGCAGTTTTTTTAAAAAACTTTAGCTTGTTTTCAAATATGAAAGTGGAAATGATCGCATTTGGGATGGAAATTATATGTGCTTTAGTTCTTATATATGGTATAAAATCTCTGGCAAAAATTACCCTAATATTAACAGGACTTACAGCTGCACTATTATTTTCCGGAAGTATGTATACACTGATTTTTGCTTCAAATATACAGATACCCCAACAAACATCCTTTTCCTTTTCTAAGTTTGGATATACCCTCTTACTTTTATTCTGGGCAATCATAGGATGGGAGATTATAGGCAACTATATTGAAGATATAAAAAATCCTAAAAAAACACTTATTAAAGCAATGACTGTAAGTTTAATAATCATTATCAGCTTATATATTATTGTTGCGCTTTCTATACAGAATGTATCTGCCAGTAATCACGATATACTGGCAATCATGACTCCGCTATTTGGTTCATTTTCTTTACCTGTAATCACTATTGCTGTATCAGGACTCTGTATGTGTACCTACCTTATGATAGTTGGAGGAGTTTCAAGAATGAGTGCACAGCGTGGAGCAAACAATAAGCTGCCTGCTTATCTGTCATATATAAACAGATATGGAAGCCCTGTTAATGCTATTATAACACTTATATGTGTACATTTTGTAGTTTTATCTCTGTCTGCTGCAAACCTCATAAATCTGGATGAAATTGTAACTTGCGCCAATGTATTTTTTCTATCTAATGCAATAATTGGATTAGCTGCTGGATTTAAGTTGCTACACAGTATTAAACTCAAAATTGCAATTTCCATACTCATTATATCATTTATACTATTATTACTTAAAGCAGCTTTATGGAGTCTTTTACTTTTAATTTCAGTGATACTTTTGTCTATATATAACAATAGAAGACTTAAGGGGGAATGTTTTCTATTGCATTAATTGACAAAATTATTCCAAGTTGTGAGAACACACATGAATTTCACAAAATAGAGAAAGTGTTTTTGAAATTTATAAAAAAAAGAAGGTTCTGTAACTTATGTTACAGAGCTTTTTTAAAATTACTGTTAATGTAGACTTATAAAGTGATTATTAGGTTCAGATGGAATTTGCTTATGAGGAATGCTTTTCCTATCTGAATCTTAGAAGAACTTATCCAGGGGCATAGCAGTGCTTGTAATCTCCAGAATTTACAAAGCTGAATGCTGGCAATGGTAGCCCTCGGATAAAAAGAAACGGGGAGGAACATAATCATGGAAAATAAAATGTTTTGTTATCAATGTCAGGAAACAGCAGGATGTAAAGGCTGTACCAAAGGAGGAGTATGCGGCAAGAAACCTGAAGTAGCAGCCATGCAGGACCTGCTTGTATATGTAACAAAGGGAATATCCGCAGTTACCACAGCACTTCGTGATGAGGGGAAAGAAGTAAGCAGTGAAATAAATCATCTGGTAACACTTAATCTGTTTACTACAATAACAAATGCAAATTTTGATGAAGATAGGATAGTTTCAAGAATTTTTAAAACCTTGAAGAAGAAAAAAGAATTGCTAAAGCAGCTGGACAATCAAAGTGACCTTCCAGAAGCAGCAATCTGGGACAGTTCAGATAGAAATGAGCTTGCAGCAAAAGCAGCAGGAGATGAAGTTGGAGTTCTTTCCACAAAAAATGAAGATATAAGAAGCTTGCGTGAGCTTATTACTTATGGCTTAAAAGGACTTTCTGCCTACAGCGAACATGCAAATGTACTCTTAAAAGACAATGAGGAAGTGGATGCATTTATACAGAAAGCATTGTCAAAAACATTGGATGACAGTTTAACTGTGGATGATCTGGTGGGGTTGACACTTGAAACCGGGAAATATGGTGTAAGCGGTATGGAACTTTTGGATAAGGCAAATACATCTTCTTATGGAAATCCTGAAATTACAAAAGTAAATATAGGAGTGAGGAACAATCCCGGCATACTTATCTCAGGTCATGATCTCAAAGATATGGAAATGCTTTTAAAGCAGACTGAGGGAACGGGAGTAGATGTATATACTCATTCAGAAATGCTTCCAGCTCATTATTATCCGGCATTCAAAAAGTATTCTCATTTTGCAGGAAACTATGGAAATGCATGGTGGAAGCAAAAAGAAGAATTTGAAAGCTTTAATGGACCTATTCTTATGACAACAAACTGTATAGTCCCTCCTAAGGACACTTATAAAGACAGGCTTTATACCACCGGTGCAGCAGGATTTCCGGGATGCAAGCATATTCCAGGTGAAATAGGAGAAGAAAAAGATTTTTCCCAAATTATTGAACATGCCAAAAAATGTGCACCTCCTGTTGAAATAGAAAAGGGTGAAATCATAGGTGGATTTGCCCATAACCAGGTTCTTGCACTGGCGGATAAAATCGTAGAGGCAGTAAAATCAGGTGCCATAAAGAAATTTGTGGTTATGGCAGGATGTGACGGAAGGGCAAAGTCCAGAAATTATTATACTGATTTTGCAAAAGCACTTCCAAAAGATGCAGTTATACTTACTGCAGGATGTGCAAAATATAAATACAACAAGCTTCAATTGGGTGATATCGGTGGAATCCCTCGTGTACTTGATGCAGGACAATGTAATGATTCCTATTCCCTGGCAGTAATTGCATTGAAATTGAAAGAAGTTTTCGGACTGGATGATATCAACAAGCTTCCTATAGTATACAATATTGCCTGGTATGAACAGAAGGCCGTAATAGTACTTCTTGCACTATTGTACCTTGGCGTAAAGAACATTCACCTTGGACCTACACTCCCTGCATTTCTTTCTCCAAATGTAGCTAAAGTATTGGTGGAGAATTTTGGAATCGCAGGTATAGGATCAGTAGAGGATGACATGAAGATTTTCTTTGAAAAATAAAATTAGAATAGTTAATTATTAAAAGGCATGCCCCAATTTATAAAGATTAAATTGGGGTATGTTTTTGGTTATAAATTATGTATCTATTAAATCATTCAGTTCAAAGTATTGGAGGCATTTGTCTGTCGGCTTTAAGTGTGGGAGAACTTCATATGGTTACTGCGGCTGCAGGCATGCTGATCCTTCTTGCAACTGTAAGTTTTACACTGTTTTTATCTGCAGAATGCAAAGACACAGTCAATTCCATGATAATAGGCATTGTGTTTTGTATACTGTCCCTTATACTTGATTCTGTTACATTGCCGAATCACTTATTATTTCAAATATAAGTAGTTATAAAGTATAATATATATAGATAAATTTAATATTAAGATGGATATATCTTAAAAGGCAGGAACGAGAAAAATTACAGGTGTTATTTATTGGGAGGTAAATATTATGAAAATTTATGATATTTTATTTGGTTCAAGACCAAAATCTATTTCAATAATAATAGGTGAGGGGAATTTGGATGAACTTAAAATTTTTATAAAAAATGGAGGTGATGTTAACGAAGAATATGATGATAAGAGTCTGCTTCATTTCGCCATAGATAATTGTGAAAACAATTATTTCAAAATAATAGAGCTTTTAATCAATAGCGGTGCAGACATCAACAGCCATCAAAGCTATTTGAAAGAAACACCCTTACATAGAATATGTGCAAGAATAAAACCTAAAATTGATGTTGTGCAATTATTATTAGATAGAGGAGCTAAAGTAAATGCTGAAAATATATCAGGTAAAACCCCTGTCTTTTACTGCAGTTTTAGTTATTCTGTAGAACTTTTGAACCTTCTTGTAAAATATGGAGCAGATATCAAACATACTGATAAGTATAACAATACTCTTTTGCATGATGACTACTTGAATTGTAATACTGAAACCTTTGAAGAGTTTTTAAAAGTTCTTATTTCTCTTGGTTTTAATATAAATTCAAAAAATAATGTAGGGCATACTCCACTGTATTTGTGCAAAAATAAATATATTGAAAATATACTTATAAAATACGGTGGAAAGATAGATAAAAGTCTATGAGGTGATATTTTTAGTACATATCAGATATATTTAAAATAAAAAGTATTGTATAATAAAGTTAAAGAATTAACTTTATAGCAAAAAAGGTAGTATATTTATATGCTTGACAGAGTGATTTTACATGTGCAGTACTTCATGATGTAGTGAAAGATACAGATATTTCACTTACTAGATTATTTGAAGAATGAAGGTTTTTCTGAAGAAATATTATCTGATTTAGTGCTTTAAAAGGAACATATAATAAATATAACGAGGGGGATTAATATGTATTGTGTTAGAAAAGTAGATAAAGATCTTTATTGGGTTGGTGGCAGTGATCATCGTCTTGCTCTATTTGAAAATATTCACCCAATTCCAAGAGGTGTTTCCTATAACTCGTATATACTTTTGGATGAGAAAACTGTGCTTTTTGATACTGTAGACTGGTCAGTTTGCCGTCAGTTTCTTGAAAATGTCAAGGCAGTTCTCCATGGCAGAACTTTAGATTATATGGTAATCAACCATGTAGAGCCAGATCATGCGGCCTGCATTGAGGAAGTTATTCTCCGCTATCCCAATGTAAAGATCATATGTACAAAAAAAGCAGCTGTATTTATAAGGCAGTTTGGTTTTAGTGTAGACGGAGAAGTGATAGAAGTCAAAGAAGGTGATACCAAGTCCTTTGGAAAACATAATGTTGTATTTGTAACTGCACCTATGGTACATTGGCCGGAAGTTATGGTTACTTATGATACTACAAATGGTGTATTATTTTCTGCTGATGCATTTGGTACTTTTGGTGCGCTGGACGGAAAGCTCTTTAATGATGAGGTAGACTTTGAGCGTGATTGGATTGATGATGCCAGAAGGTATTATACAAACATTGTAGGTAAGTATGGACCTAATGTCCAAGCACTTTTGAAAAAAGCCGGTAAATTGGATATTAAGAAAATTTGTCCCCTGCATGGGCCGGTATGGCGCAATAATTTAGGATATTTTCTTGAGAAGTATGACAAGTGGAGTCGTTATGAGCCTGAAGAAAAGGGTGTAATGATAGTCTATGGCTCAATGTATGGAAATACGGAATCTGCTGCCACCCGTCTGGCAACCGGATTAGTGGAAAAAGGGATGAAAAATGTGGTCATGTATGATGTTTCACAAACTCATGTATCCTATTTAATTTCCGAGACATTCAAATACAGCCATTTAGTTCTTGCATGTGTCACATATAATATGAAGATCTATCCCCCAATGCTCGATTATTTAATGGATATGAAGGCATTGAATCTTCAGAAACGTACTTTTGCCTTAATGGAAAATGGATCATGGGCTCCTCAATCAGGAAAATTGATGGGTGAATTTTTAGATGGGATGAAAGAAATGACTGTTTTAGATAAAAAGATATCATTGAGTTCCAGTATGAAAAAATATGATATTAGTTCAATGGAGGAACTTTCAGACAGCATCATCCAGTCAATGAAGTGATTTTAAAAAAATCATCGGCTTATGTGTAAAATTCCTGAGCCGATGATTTTTATTGAAGCTTATTTATACAAAATCATGTTTGCCGGCATACATGATTTTTACATTTCTTAAGAAATTCTTCAATATTTTTCTCCTCTTTTAATTTGTCCATGTTTAATCTGCCTGTTCTGTCACATAAACCCAGAAGAGCTACTTCCTCAATATCTGTGTCATTTTTCATACCTTGTATGTCCGCAAAGGGAAGATTATTTATTACAAAAAGTATCTGCATATGGTATCTGATGAGATTGGAAACATCATAAATAAAATTTTTATCCTCTGTAAAACATGACAGAAATTCTTTTGACAGTTTAGATCCCACCTTGTCGTGATCATAGGATGTTATTCTACCCTTTCTTTTTTTTGTTGTAGAAGGTTTGCCTATATCGTGAAGAAGTGCTGCCCACATGAGTACTTTGGGGTTTTTACTTTTCATTTTTATTTTGGCGGCTTCATCTACTACCAGGAGAGTATGATTCCATACATTTCCCTCTCCATGATATTTTGGGGATTGTTTCGTAGTGTTTAATTTGTACAGCATATCAAATGGATATTGCTGAAACGATGAAGTCGAACATATTTTTTTCAAATAATCTGACGGCCTGAAATCATGAAGAAGGTGCTCCTCAATACTGATATATAAGCTGTCCATGTATATCATCTTTTTGTATTTGGTCCTAGGGCCTGCTTTTTGGCATTGTGATTTTGATTCTGATTATTTTTGGGAATAGAATCAGCTGTACTGCTGGATTTTTCCTGTGAATTTTTTTTACTCTTAGACATACATATCACCTCTAAAGTTAGTATTCCAATGAGAAGCATATTTATGCAGGTCATTATACAGTCTGTGAAAAATGATCATAAACTATTTTAGAGATTTTTCCAATTGTGTTTCGTGTCACGCTGTTAATAAGGGCGTCCCATGTAAGACAGCAGAAAATATAGTCCATATTGGGAAGATATACTATTACTTTAAAATATCTGTATTTAATCTACTACAAAACCTATGTAGAAGGAATTGAATCTAATGGTAGATGTAATTGTTAATCAATAAATATGTAATATAATAAATATTCCAAGAAGTTAATTCTCTTCATTTCACTGTACAATCTATAGATTAAATTGTATTAATATTATTGTTGAATTATAATTATAAAAAAGGAGGCTTTACATATGAGTGAAGTGTTAGATGAAGCAGTAAAATATATAGAACAGTCCAGGACAGGATTATTGATTACAATAGGTGAAGATGGTGCACCATATGCAAGAATTATGGGAGCATTTTCAAACCATGGGGTGAATTTGTATTTCGAAACAGGAAGAAAATCCAATAAAGTCAGACATATAAAAAAGAATCCAGTGGTTACATTTTATTTTCAAAATGAGAATCAAACCTATGATACTTTTAAAAGTGTTTCTGTAACTGGAGAGGCATCAGAAGTTCTGCAAAGCGATGATGATTTTAACAGTGCAGTAGATGGAATAAGTGTTAGATATCCGGTGTTAAAAGAAAATATAGCTAAGGGGAATATAGGTGATTCCGTTATATACAGAATAAAGACAAAGTTTGTCAAGCTGGCTGATTATACTAAGGATTCAAAGGAAGTAAAAGAATTAGTATAGAAGATTTGAGAACTGAACAAAAGCAGGGTGTTTTGAAGATAAAATGCTGATGCTTTTTTATTTTCTCTCATGTATTAATGACGTATAATATTGGGGCATAATTATAATGAGAAATGGAAGCTATGAAAATCATAAAAAGTTAGGAGTGTGTTTATTAAGATGGGAAAAATTAAAGAAGTAGAATTGAATGATGGGCTAAAAATACCTTCTGTTGGCTTTGGAACCTATAAGTTAAATGGTACTCACGGAGTAGAGGTAATAAAAAGTGCAATTGATATGGGATATAGATTGATCGATACTGCATTTAATTATGAGAATGAAGGAGCTGTAGGTGAAGCAGTCAGGCAAAGCTCTGTATCAAGAGATAAACTTTTGATCACTTCCAAATTGCCCGGGCGTCATCATTCATATAAACAGGCGATTGCAACAATTCAGGAGTCATTGTTTAGAGCAGGACTGGATTATTATGATCTATATCTGATTCACTGGCCTAATCCAAGAATGAACTTATATGTGGAAGCATGGCAGGCTTTGATAGAATTAAAAAAACAGGGCCTCATTCGATCCATAGGAGTTTGTAATTTTGTGCCGGAGTATATAGAACAATTGATAAAAGAAACGGGTATAGTTCCCAGTATAAATCAGATTGAACTTCATCCATATTTTAATCAGCGGGAGGAGAGGATCTGGGATGCAGAGCATAAAATCACAACAGAGTCATGGAGTCCTCTGGGTAGAGGCAACAGTATACTTAAAGAGAAAAGTATAGACAAAATAGCAAAATCACATAAAAAGACTGTTTCCCAGGTAATATTGCGTTGGCATCTGCAGCTTGGGGCAATTCCTATTCCAAAGGCATCTTCAGGTCAGCACCAATGTGAAAATATTGATATTTTTGATTTTGAATTGTCGGAAGAAGAGATGAAGATAATCTGTGAACTTACCCGAGAATCAGGGAGAAACAACAACCAGGATCCCAGAACCTACGAAGAATTTTAAATTTATATATAATGTATAGATAGATAAATTTATAAGAGGAGCTGAAATAAAATGAGTATTAAAAACATAAGTGTGCTTGGAACAGGAACTATGGGACATGGTATAGCACTGCTTTCTGCGGAAGCAGGATTAAATGTAAAGATGTATGGAAGAACAGACGTGAGTTTGAATAGGGGGTTCAATAATATAAAATCCAGTTTGGAGCTCTTGAAAAATGAAGGAAATCTTCCGGAGGATAAATGCAGGGAAATTTTAGGCAGGATAAAAGGTGTTAATGCTATTGAAAAAGCTGCCGAGAATGTGGAGCTTGTAATAGAATGTGTAGCTGAGAATTTAGAATTGAAGCAGAATATATTCAAACAATTAGATAGTATTTGCAGCAGTGGAGTAATTCTTGCTTCCAATACATCAGGACTTAGCCCTACAGATATAGCAAGGTATACAAAGCATCCAGAGAGAGTAGTTGTTGCACACTTTTGGAATCCGCCTCAGTTAATTCCACTGGTAGAAGTTGTACCAGGAGAAAAAACTTCAGGGGATATAATGGAGGAAACAATGAAATGGGTGGAGTTTATAGGAAAAAAAGGTGTGCGTATGGAAAAAGAATGCCCGGGATTTATAGGGAATCGCCTTCAATTGGCACTGCTTAGAGAAGCGCTGTATATAGTTGAAAAAGGATGGGCCAAATCGGAAGAGGTGGATAAAGCCATGGAATATGGACATGGAAGAAGACTGCCTGTTACAGGACCTTTGTGTAGTGCAGATTTGGGGGGGCTTGATATATTTAATAATATATCAACATATTTATTTAAAGATTTGTGTGATTATAAAGATCCCTCCAAGCTTATGCAGAGTAAAGTTGAATCCGGTGATCTGGGAAGTAAAAGCGGTAGAGGATTTTATAACTGGACACCTGAATTTTTAGAAAAAAAGCAAAGAGAACGTGTAGAAGTTTTGCTGGAGTTTCTCAAAAGAGATTCAATGGAAAATTAAAATTTGCGTTGGTAATTTTCTATTAAAAAGTTTAAAAAAGGCTTTTTAATGGAAATATCATTCAGACCCAGTATGGAAGAGGATAAGAGGATGATGCTGGTTTCAAGGGTGAAATTTCTGACAGCATTATGGATTCAATGAAATAATTTTAGAAAAGATATAAATCAAAGATCTGTTGGTGAATAAAATTCATGAACAGGTCTTTTTCAATAGGATTTGATGTAGAACTGCAGCCATTAGTTTACAAAAATGTATTCTAAATTTTATAGACTCATAATTACATTTTTGATATGATTATCTAAAAGGCAATTTATAATTGCTTTTCAAAGTGGAAATTGTACAATAAAAAGTATTTTATACAATGAAAATCTAAAAATAGATACTATAATACTAAATTTGTATAATGAATTTACAATTAAATAATTATATCCTATGATACTATGAAGTATGTCAATTGGTAAAGAATTTAGTAAAAACACAATAAATATTGCTAAGAAGCTATAAAATGTAATAAATCATAAACAATAACAATAGCTGTTTGGAACATTGAAGATAAGACTTGTTCAGTAAAAGATGAATGAAATACTTCTAAGATAAAGTTTTAAGGAACAAATTTCAGTGAATTTTGACGAAATTTGTAGAAACTTTGCAAAATATTTGTTTACTTTTATTATTTTTTTATTATAATAAAATTATGATAAAAAATATAATAAAATCTAGTTGATCTCTTTCTTGGGTGTAACTATAGGTCGTCAGAAGAGGTGTTATAAGCATGAATAAATTTAATAATTCGCTTAAAAAGTTGATATCCTCAAAAAATTTATATGATCGATATAGTGGAATTTTATCATTGTCGGATATCCCTCTTTTTTTGGTAGATACGGAAGGAGATATATTGCTGGAGTTTATTCCATCTCCAGATTTTTGCACCCATCTGTGTCAAAAAAAAGGAGGACATGTATGTTCTGATTATATGAGCAGGATAAAATCTGGTGAGAAAGGCAGATTTATCTGTCAGCATGGTCTTGAAAACGTACTTTTTCCAATTGTAGTGGACAATGAGACTCTAGGTTATGTAGCAGGTATGCAGGTATATTTACAACAAAATGAATACCAGAAATATATGATTGATTTCAAACGTTTCAAGTCAAGTAAAACTGATGAATTGGAGATTATAGCAAAGTCAATTTCCTCTCTTAAAACGGTGGAATTAAATAAACTTGAGGTACACCAGAGATTAGCTGGTGAAATTGCTAAAAATGTTTCTTTTGATTTATCAGATAATTATTTTCACCAGAATTTAAAAAGGTTATCAATCGAAAAAGAAATTTTGGAGAAAAAGATTATTGATTTAGAAGCGAAGAACATGTCTCTTGTGGTGAATCCCCATTTTTTGTTTAATACGTTAAATTGTATAGCTAGAGTGGCTTATTTTGAGAATTCCCACACAACAGAAAAACTTATCTATTGTCTTTCCGATTTGCTGCGATACAATTTAAAACAGGACAACCAGCTTCATACTATTGGTGCTGAAATAAATAATATTGAGAAATACTTATATATTCAGAAGGTGAGATTTAAAAATCGTTTGGAATACCATATTGATGTTGCAGAAAATATTAAGTCTTATAGGATACCCAATATGGTTATCTTACCAATTGTGGAGAACTCTTTAATTCATGGAATTACTCCCAAAAGAGATGGAGGCAAGTTGAGTATTTATGCTGAACAATACAACAAAGAAATAGTTATTTCCATTATGGATAATGGAAATGGTTTTTCAAAAGAGTCTTTACTTAACATACGAGAATCTAAAAATAAATCAGGACTGGGTTTACGAAGTACAGACGAACGGTTGAAACGATATTACGGAGAGAAATACGGATTGGAAATTGTGAAGTCTGATTATAGTGGAAGTACAGTAACCATTACGATTCCTGCCCAACCTGTTGTGGGGTGATAGAGATGTGTATGGTATTAATTGTGGAAGATGAAATGCTTGAACAAGAATTTATTAAGTCAATTGTGCGTGAAGAACTCTTTCCTCAGGATACATTGTTGACCTGTGAAAGCGGAATAGAAGCTGTCAATCTGGCAGAGCAGTATAGACCCAATATTATAATAACGGATGTGCTCATTCCCGAACTGGATGGATTAAGCGCTATTGAGAAGATTAGAAAATTTTTGCCTGATGTGTCTGTTGCTGTTTTATCTGCATATTCGGACTTTGCATATGCGCAGAAAGCCATTAGGCTTCAAGTTTTTGAATATCTGTTAAAACCAGTAAAACCTAATACAATTAAACAGGTTTTCCGAAAAATGATGGACTCAACATATAAATATCATTCAATGATAGGTGAAAAAATTGAACAAAACAGCATTGATTCTACAAAATGTAATGAGTATTTTATTGAGAAATCAGTAGAATATATTAAGCAGCATTTTAGAGAAAAGATTACTTTGGAAATGATTGCATCCAGGGTATTTTTGAATCCAAAATATTTTAGCCGGGTTTTTAAAAAAAAGATGGGAGTATCATTTTCAAAATATGTAATTAATTTAAAAATTCAATACGCTTGTAGGCTTCTGGAGACAACTAATTATCCTGCCTATAGAATATCAATAGAATGCGGATTTTCAGATCCCTCCTATTTTAACAGGGTGTTTTGTGCTCAGATGGAAATGACACCTCAGACTTATAGGAAATATGTGAAGGTATCCAAGGCAATAAATTAAAAATAATTTTTATGATTTTAGATTTTTTAAAGGTCACATTTTATAAATAAATTGGAATGTGTGTGGTGAATTGTTTATGGAAATGGAAGATTTAGTGCAGAAAAAACTGCGCAGTATTTTTAATGATAACAACATAATATTCGATAAATCACGATTTGCCGGAGGACTTACCAATTATAATTATATTATGAATATAAATGGAACCGAATATGTTATCAGGCAGCCTGGTGCTATGACAAATCTTATGATTAATAGAAAAAAGGAAAAATTTAATGAAAAAATTGCCGCTAAGCTTGGTATTAATTCTGAATGTGTTTATTTTGATGAAGTAAGTGGAATAAAAATTAGCTTGTTTATTAAAAACAGCAAAAATATTGCTAAAGTTGACCCTTGTTGTCATAAGAATTTAAAAGCTGTTTCTGCTCTTATGAAAAGAATCCATTCCAGCGGTGAACAATTGGCCAATTCTTTTGATTGGACAATTGAACTGGATAAATACGAGAGAATTATTCAGGAACTTAACGGAGATTTTTTCTTTGATTATACTGTATTAAAAAATCAATTGATTGATTTTATGGAGAAAAATATTAAAAATACAATTTCCGTACCCTGTCATAATGACACAGTGCCTGAAAATTTCCTTGTAGGCCCAAATGGAAAAACTTATCTTGTAGACTGGGAATATTCAGGAATGAACGATCCAAGCTGGGATGTAGCTGCATATATTCTTGAATCCAAATTGAACAGTAAGGCAATTCAGTATTTACTTTTGGATTATTATGGTAAATTTCCATCTCTTGAAGAAATATTAAAAATTAAATGCTATATGGCGGCTCAAGATTTGCTCTGGATGGTGTGGGCCATGGTTAGGCATTACAGTGGGGATGATTTTCTTGACTACTGTTGTTTCAGGTATGAACGTTTTCAAAAGAATGTAAATGCAATCAGAATTTGGCCGGAATATTCAATAGCTGATATGATAAAAAATATTAGTAGTACAATTGCCTTTTAAAATTTATTGATTAAAAAAATATTTTAAAGATACATGCTTTAATAGGGGACATGTGTCTTTTTATATTTTATAAGTTTTGCAATATAATGTGATAATTTTGCAATATTTAAAGAAAATAAATTGTATTTTGCTTTGAATATTGCAAAATGTTTTTATTAAATTGATGGAAATAAATTTAATTATTTCTTTTATCTGGTGAAAAAATAAAAAAATAGTGATATTAATACAAATTAAAGTAACCATAATACAAAAAAATAAAGAAACAAGGGGATATTGTACAAGTGAAACACAGTGCTTTATGCCATAAAAAAAAGGCATTTTAATGTAAAATAAAAATTATTAAGATATTATTAAAACGTTTTCGCCAAAATTTTGGCTTTAATTAAAGAAGGGAGTTTTGTTTTATGTGTGAAGTAACAGGAGCAAATGCTCATATGGCTGCAATTGCTGCTAAAAAGAAGTTATCATCACAATTTTTTAAAAAGGGTATTTCAATTGCTTTATTTTCAGGACTTATGTACGGATTCTATTCAGCATTTATGACATTGGGTATGACTAAAGGAGTATGGAGTGACTGGAATGGAGCTAATACAGCAGGTTTGTCCGTTTTTGTTATTACATATATGTTAGGTGCCCTTGGCAGTGCAGTAAATGATTCCTGCAGTGCTGTTTGGGCTCTGATTTATGCAGGGATTAAGGGAAAAGCTGGAGATTTTTTCAGATGTCTGAATACTACACCTGGTCGTGTAATGATTTTAGCAGCACTTATAGGAGGGCCTATTTCCAGTACGGCCTATGTTATTGGACTTCAAATGGCCGGATCAATTGTTATTCCTATTACTGCACTTTGTCCTGCTATTGGTGCCATTTTGGGAAGAATTTTATTTAAACAGGAATTAAATAAGCGTATGATGCTGGGAATTGCTATTTGTGTCATTGCAAGCTTTATGATTGGAAGTACAAGTATTGGTGCAGATGCTCCAAAAGGTGCATTCTTGGGTATTTGCATTGCTTTTATAGCTGCCCTTGGCTGGGGATTTGAAGGCTGTGTAGCTGGTTACGGTACATCCATGATTGATTCTGAAATTGGTATTACTATTCGCCAGGTAACTTCAGGTATTTCAAATTTAATCATATTACTGCCTATTTTTGGTATGATGGCAGGTAGTGTTAAACTTTCAGCTAATCTTGTGTTTCAGGCATTTGGAAGTGGTTCTGCCATGTTCTGGTTTGCTTTAAGTGGTCTTTGTGCATTTATTTCCTATATGAACTGGTACAGAGGAAACAGTATGTGTGGTGCAGCTCTTGGTATGGCTTGCAATGGTACCTATTCATTCTGGGGACCGTTTTGCTGCTGGATAGTACTTGGGGTATTTGGAGGCATGCAGGGTTGGAGCTTACCTCCAATTGCTTGGATTGCCGCTGTACTGATGGTATTTGGTATTCTGGTAATATCTATGAATCCAATGGATTTATTCAAGAAAAAGGAGGCTGAGTAGTATGAAAAAGCCACTTAATTATGCTATTTTGAAGTATTTTACAACAGTTAAAGAAGCTTGTGCAGAAGATGTTATTGATGCTTTAAAAAGTGAATATGGAAATTTTAAGGCACTTAAAAAAGATGCGGTAATTTCTGCTTTAATGACGGCTGAAGCCAATGGCCTTCTTGAAGAAACCAGATTTGAAATGGACAAGACAGATTCTTTGAGGGTTTATTATCATGCAAATGAAGAGGGTGCATCTACAATTAATAAATATATTAAGGATTAAGTACCATATATTCAACATGAACATTGTAATTTTGAATAAATTCGGGGGGTGCAACAATGAGTCTTCTTGACATGGTGAGAGAAGCTGGTGTTATTGGTGCAGGTGGTGCAGGGTTTCCTACCCATGTGAAACTGACATCAAAGGCGGAATACATACTTTTAAACGGAGCTGAATGTGAACCGCTTTTAAGGGTTGATCAGCAGTTGATGGGCCTGTTCCCAGATGAGATAATTAAAGGATTCCAGGCAGCTGGAAAATTAGTTGGTGCCAAAAAGGCGCTTATAGGTATTAAGTCAAAACATAAGGATGTAATTTCCATACTTGGTGAGAGAATTGCGGCACTTAAGGCAGGGGATTTTGTGGAAGTAAAAGAGCTGCCTGATATCTATCCTGCAGGTGATGAACAGGTTTTGGTCTATGAACTTACAGGCAGGGTTGTTCCAGAAACTGGAATACCAATTAAAGTTGGATGTGTAGTAGTTAATGTGGAAACGGTATTGAACATTTATCATGCTGGACATGGAGAGCATGTTACGGAGAAATATATTACAGTTGCAGGGGACATACCTAAGTCTTTTACGGTGAAAGTTCCAGTGGGAACTCCTATTATAGATGTGCTTAAATTGAGCGGTATAGATAATTTTGAGAATTATGCAGTTATTGACGGTGGACCTATGATGGGATCTGTCATGAGTAATATAAATGGATATGTTACAAAGAAAAACAAGGGATTTGTAATATTGAAAAAGCAGCATCATCTGATACGCAGGAAGTCTGTGAGTATAGAGCAGGCAAAAAGAGTGAACAGGGCTACCTGTGAACAATGCCGAATGTGTACGGATATGTGTCCACGGTATCTGCTTGGGCATGATATGCAGCCTCATAAGATGATGAGAGCCATGAATTATGCACTTAAGGATGCTGAGGGACAGAAAATTGCCCAGCTGTGCTGTCAGTGTAATTTATGTGAGCTGTTTTCGTGTCCCGCAGGACTTTATCCTAAATGGGCAAATCTCTATTTTAAGGAAAAACTTACAAAGGAGAATATCAGGTATAAACCTGTAAAATCAAAATTTTATGCACGCAGGAGCCGTGAGTATCGATTGATTCCAAGTAAGCGTCTTATTGCCAGACTTGGTTTATATGATTTTGACAGGCCAGCTCCAATGACGGAAGTTGAAATAAAACCTGAAATGGTTCATATTGCCACAAGACAGCATGTAGGAGCACCAGCAGTTCCAATTGTTTCAGTTGGTGACCATGTAGATGCGGGACAGCAAATTGGAAAGATACCTGAAGATAGTTTAGGTGCTGCTATTCATACAAGTATATCAGGTACCGTTGAAAAAGTTGATAATGATTTTATTGCAATAAGGAGGGGATAATATGGGGAAGGCTATAGGAATGGTGGAATTTACAAGCATTGCCCGAGGCATATATGCAGCAGATCAAATGGTGAAGATGTCCGATGTGGAAATAGTTATAGCAGGTTCTACCTGCCCGGGGAAATATATTGCTATTGTTCAAGGTGATGTTGCAGCAGTTAACGATTCAGTAGGTATAGGTGAAAGAATGGCAGAAGAATTTTTAGTGGACTCTATTATTATACCCAATGTCAGTCCAGCAGTATTTCCAGCAATAACTGGTGCAACTATGCCGGATGAAATCCAGGCTCTGGGAATCATGGAGTCCTTTTCCATGGCAACCATGGTTATAGCTGCTGATGCAATTTTAAAATCTGCAGAATTACAGCCCCTGGAACTTCGATTGGGAAATGGCTTGGGCGGAAAGTCGTTCTTTACTTTTACTGGAGATGTGGCTGCGGTTGAGACTGGTGTTGAAGCGGGAAAAGCTGTTGCGGAAGAAAAGGGATTGCTGGTAAATTCAGAGGTTATACCTTCGCCATCGGACAGATTATTGGCATCTTTGCTCTAATTTTCATTAGAAATTGATTATAAATAGATTTTGATTTTATAATTAGTCCAAATATAAAATTGTCTTAGAGGTATATGAAACATACTTGGGTTTGCGAAAGCTAAATTCAGGTATGTTTTTTTATGATAAAAGAGTTTTGTGCAATCAAAATATTATTAGTTTCTATAAAAAAATGCAACAGATATTATGAACTTGATTGTGAAAATTAATACTATTAGTTCAACAAAGTAACTATAGTCCAAAATGTCATTAAAAAAGCAAGATATTATACAAGTAAAATATGTCGTTTTATGACATAAAAAGAAGTTGTTATAATTTATAATCAGATTATATTAATATATTAATATGATGCATAAAGCTTTGCAAATGATTTCTAATGTTGTCGGGAAATAGTTGATGGCGTTAATAAAGTGAATGTGATTGAATGGCAGGTTCCTGTGACTTTTTTTCATGTGTTCAATTAAGCTATTTAATAGCAAGGGGCTGCTTTGTATAGATTGTACAAATATAATTTACATTCTTACTTAAAAGTTGTGCAGAAAACAATGTTTTGACAGAAAATTGGCCGTATTATACTTTGAAGTTTAATAATATCAAAATAAGTCTGAATACGTATTAAATGAGTGCTCTCAGCAAAATAATAAAATAATTGGAGGAAATAAATATTATGGCAGAAGCAGTTAGATATGACAGATATGATCTTTCCATAGTTAATGCCAAACGTAAAGTTAAGGCAAAATACAGTAGAATGGGTTCTATTTATGGATTGATTTCAGGAATAACTTTTGCTCTTAACAGCGTAATAGTAGGAGTAGCTTTGGCAATGACTCCGCTTACACTTAAGGCAAGTGCTATAGTTGCTCCGTTGGTTGCAGCAGCAATGAATGACAGCATGACAGCATTATGGTTACTTGTATACAACATAATCAAAGGAAGATTTGCGGAAATTGGACGTACATTAAAAACATTCCCAGGATTTATGATATGTGTTGCAGCCATACTTGGTGGACCATTTGCCATGGGATGCTATCTACTAGGAATACAGTTTGCGGGAAGTGCATATGCAATGCCTATTTCAGCTTTGTGTCCAGTTGTTGGTGCCATTTTGGCCCGTATATTTTTAAAACAGAAGATGTCATTGAGAATATCTTTAGGTATGATAATATGTGTTGCGGGATGTTTCATTATAAGTATTACACCACCAAGCGGCAGTTATCCTCATTTCTATTTGGGAATATTATTCTCCTTCGGGGCAGCTTTTGGATGGGGAGCAGAAGGAATGATATCTTCATTTGGAAGTTCCGTAGTAGATCCAGAGGTAGCTATAAATATTCGTGAGTTAACATCTGGTATTTTTGACATAATAATAGTTTTGCCTATAATCGCAGGAATAGGAATGTTTGCCCAGATTTTTACAGCTCCTAGAACTTTGATAATAATTGCAGGAGCGGCTTTAGCAGGAGCAGTATCCTTCTTAACTTGGTACAAGGCCAATAATATGATCGGAGTTGCACCAGGAATGGCATTGAATGTAACTTATGTTTTGTGGGGACTGGTATTCTCAGTTATTTTAACAGGAATAGCTTTAACTCCTTCACTTATAATTGGTGCATTAGCTTGTACTTTTGGTGCTATACTGGTTGTCATGAATCCATTTGCTATTTTTTCAAGGAAAAAGGAGGAACTGCAGTAATGAGAAGTTTATTACCTTTAAGATTTGGAGTGCTATATTATTTGGATAAAGTTGATAAAGCTTGTGCAGATGATGTACTGGTAGGACTAAAATCAGAATATGGAACAGAAAGGCAATTTAATAAATCAAGTATTAACGACCATTTATTGTCCATGAGGGAAAATGGAATTGTGAAGGATACAGATGCAAAATTGGAGAAGGATGGAACACTGTGTCTTTATTATTCTATAAATGAAGAGGGCAGAGATTTGTTAAAAAAATATCTTCCTAAGAGTTGGAGATTGTAACATTAAAAGTTGTTTTGGATTTGATGATATTTAGTGCAAAAATGTAACTATAGTGCAAGAAATCAAAAATAACTAACGGATATTATCCAGCAAAATATTTCATTTTGTGCCATATGAAAATGTTTTGCTGAGTTAATATTGTTATGAAGTGAAAATGTTTTAACTATGAATCAAACGCGTTGCAGGCATATACATAAATTCATTTAGAATTGACAGCTTAGCTTGAATTTAAATTTTATTTGTTCAAATAATTTTTCAGCAGAGGCAAACAAATAGAATATTGTATTTGCTTGAAAAGGAGGATTATAAAGTGAGGTATTATGGAGAAGAAGCGCTAGGACTTGTGGAAACAGTGGGAATGGTTCCTGCAATTGAGGCAGCGGATAAAATGCTTAAAGCTGCGGATGTTGAACTTATATCATATGAAAACATAGGTTCAACTCTTGTCACGATTATGATTAAGGGTGATGTTGCTGCTGTTAGAGCATCTGTTGAAGCAGGAGCAGCTGCAGCTGCGGCAATAGGCAAATTGACGGCGCAAAATGTTATGCCTCGACCTATCAGAGGTGTTGGGGATATTGTTTCAGTACATGATGTGGATGCGTAAAATAAAGTAAAGGAAAGGGAATACAGATGAGCAAATATGTAGCTTTAGGTTTAATAGAAACATTTGGTTTGGTTTTCGTTTTGGAGGCCGCAGATGCAATGTGCAAAGCCGCTGATGTTGAATTGATTGGCTATGAAAATGTGGCTTCAGGATATATTTCCGTATTAGTTTCTGGAGATGTAGAAGCATGCAAGGCAGCTGTGGATGCTGGAGTAAAAGCTGTGGAGGATATGGGGGCTGAAGTTTATAGTTCAGTTGTCATTGCAAGTCCTCATGAAGATCTTCAAAAAATTACTGCACGTTATTCACTTGACAAATTGCTTCCTTAATGTGTAGATGATACACAGCAGCACCGTACAGAATTAAAAAACACTGAGTTGAGGTAGTTAGATAAAAAGTAAAAGGAGAGTCAAAAATGAATATTATTGACAATGATTTGCTTTCCATGCAGGAATCTCGGATTCTTGTAGAAAACGCCAGAGAAGCCCAGAGATTATTGGCAACTTTCCCACAAGAGAAGTTAGATGAAATTGTTGAGCGTATGGCGGAAGAAATAGGAAAGCATGCCCGGGAACTTGCCATGATGTCTCAGGATGAAACTGATTATGGTAAATGGCAGGATAAATATATTAAAAATCGATTTGTCAGTGAGTATTTGCCAGCTAAACTTAGAGGAATGCGCTGTGTTGGAATTATCAACGAAGATAAGCAGAACAAGACTAAGGATGTAGGTGTGCCCATGGGCGTGATTGTTGCATTATGTCCTGCCACAAGTCCTGTATCAACTACAATCTATAAGGCTTTGATTGCCGTAAAATCTGGAAATGCAATTATTTTTTCTCCTCACCCTAGAGCAAAGAAAACGATTTGCAAAACCATTGAAATTATGGTTCGTGCAGCTGAGGGGTATGGACTGCCAGCAGGAGCTCTTGCTTATTTGCATACAGTAACATCAAGCGGAACCATTGAATTAATGAATCATAAGTCTACTTCCTTGATAATGAATACAGGTGTTAGCAAAATGCTTAAGGCAGCATATAGATCGGGGAAACCTGTTATTTATGGAGGAACTGGAAATGGTCCAGCATTCATCGAGCGAACAGCTGATATCAAACAGGCAGTTAAAGATATTATTACCAGCAAGACCTTTGATAATGGAATAGTATCTTCATCAGAACAATCTATTGTTGTTGACAGCTGTATTGCCGCTGAAGTTAAACAGGAATTAAAAAATAATGGGGCCTATTTCATGACAGAGGAAGAAGCACAAAAACTTGGTTCACTGTTTTTCCATTACGATGGGAGCATGAATTCCCAGGTAGTGGGAAAATCTGCACAGCAATTGGCTAGGAAAGCAGGATTTACTGTTGCGGATAAGGTTACAGTATTGATTGCAGAGCAGAAGTATGTTTCCGAGGGCAATCCTTATTCTAAGGAAAAACTTTGTCCCGTATTGGCTTATTATATTGAGGACGATTGGATGCATGCCTGCGAAAAATGTATTGAACTGCTGCTTAGCGAGAAAAATGGACATACTCTTGTAATACATTCAAAAGATGAAGAAGTAATTAGGCAATTTGCATTAAAAAAACCTGTAGGAAGAATACTTGTTAATACACCTGCTTCCTTTGGCGGCATGGGTGTCACAACTAATTTGTTTCCTTCCTTGACTTTGGGAAGTGGATCAACAGGAGAGGGAATGACTTCTGATAATGTGTCACCTATGAACCTTATTTATATTCGTAAAGTTGGTTATGGTGTAAGAAATGTAGAAGATATTATTCATGTAGATTTAGAAAATCAAAAAGAAAATTTTAATAACCTATCAAATCCGGATGAAAAAAAGCCGGAGGATGTGCAGATACTTCAGGATATTTTAAAAAAGATCATGCAGGAAATTAAATAGTATGCACATTTATGTACTGCATGAAAAATGACAATGTTTAAATATCAGATGTTGAATCTGAAATAATCTATAGAAGAAGAGAGGTAAGTATTTTGGATATTCGTGAGTTTTCAAATAAGTTTGCAGAGGCAACTAAAGACATGTCTGCAGAAGAACAGGCTGCATTATTGAAGATGTTTAAAGGTATTTCAGCGGAAATTACAAAAGAAAGTAATGGACAAACTGATGATTTTGCAGAATCCTGTGCAAATAATGGTGAAATTCCAAATGCAATGACAGAACGTCTTAAAAAATTAAAAGAAACATATTTAAAATGGAAGCCTTCCATAACAACATATCGTGCCAGGGCAATTACAAAAATTGCAAAGGAAAACCCGGGCATGCCTAAAATTTTACTGCGTGCCAAGTGCTTTCGTTATTGCTGCGAAACTGCACCACTTGTAATCCAGGACAATGAACTGATAGTAGGAGCACCTTGCGGAGCACCTCGTGCAGGGGCCTTTTCACCGGATATTGCATGGAGATGGATGGTTGATGAAATAGATACTATTGGAGAGCGACCTCAGGACCCATTTTATATTTCTAAAGAGGATAAAAAGGTTATGAGAGAAGAACTTTTCCCATTTTGGGAGGGGAAATCAGTTGATGAATACTGTGAAGATCAGTATCGTGAAGCAGGAGTATGGGAATTATCAGGTGAATCATTTGTTTCAGACTGTTCTTATCATGCAATAAACGGTGGTGGAGATTCAAACCCTGGATATGATGTAATTCTTATGAAAAAAGGAATGCTTGACATTCAGAAAGAAGCAAAAGAACACTTAAAAAAATTGGATTATGAAAATCCTGATGATATCGAAAAGATCTATTTTTATAAATCCGTTATAGATACTACAGAGGGAGTTATGATTTATGCAAAGCGTTTGTCAGATTATGCAGCAGAACTTGCAGCAAAAGAGACAAATCCTAAACGTAAGGCTGAACTCGAGAAAGTTTCAGAAGTAAATGCATGGGTTCCCGCACATAAACCACGTACTTTCTGGGAAGCAATCCAGTCTGTTTGGACTATAGAATCACTGCTTGTAGTTGAAGAAAATCAGACAGGTATGTCCATAGGACGTGTTGATCAGTACATGTATCCCTTCTATAAGGCAGACATAGAAGAAGGAAGAATGAACAATCGCCAAGCCTTTGAACTTGCTGGATGCATGCTTATAAAGATGTCCGAGATGATGTGGATTACAAGTGAAGGGGGTTCCAAGTTCTTTGCAGGATATCAGCCTTTTGTAAACATGTGTGTAGGTGGTGTCACACGTGAAGGACTTGATGCGACAAACGACCTGACTTATCTTTTGATGGATGCAGTTCGTCATGTTAAAATTTATCAGCCTTCTCTGGCTTGCCGTATTCATACCAAGTCACCAAAGAAGTATTTGAAGAAAATAGTAGATGTTGTTCGTGCCGGCATGGGATTCCCAGCTTGCCATTTTGATGATGCACATATAAAGATGATGCTTGCAAAGGGAGTTTCCATAGAAGATGCAAGAGATTACTGCATAATGGGATGCGTTGAGCCACAAAAAGCTGGGCGTTTATATCAGTGGACATCAACTGCGTATACCCAGTGGCCTATTTGTGTAGAACTGGTTTTAAACCATGGTGTTCCTCTGTGGTATGGCAAACAGGTTTGCCCTGACATGGGAGATTTAGACAGGTTCAAGACTTATGAAGAATTTGATGAAGCTGTAAAGGAAGAAATTAAATACATTACAAAATGGACAGACGTTGCTACAGTTATTTCACAGCGTGTCCACAGAGATCTGGCTCCTAAGCCGTTGATGTCAATTATGTATGAAGGCTGCATGGAACATGGAAAAGATGTTTCAGCGGGGGGAGCTATGTACAACTTCGGACCAGGCGTCGTATGGAGTGGACTTGCTACTTATGCAGATTCCATGGCAGCAATAAAGAAGATTGTATTTGATGACAAAAAATATACACTTAAACAGTTAAATGAAGCATTGAAAGCTGATTTCGTAGGATATGAACAGATTAGGAACGACTGCCTGAAGGCTCCAAAGTATGGTAATGATGATGATTATGCAGATTTGATAGCTTCGGATTTAATTAACTTTACAGAAATGGAACATAGAAAATTCAAGACTTTATATTCTGTTTTAAGTCATGGTACCTTGTCTATATCAAACAATACTCCATTTGGACAGATGACAGGTGCAAGTGCCAATGGACGAAAAGCTTGGACACCATTGTCGGATGGCATCAGCCCTACACAGGGAGCTGATTTCAAGGGACCTACAGCTATTATAAAATCAGTATCAAAAATGTCCTGCGACAACATGAACATAGGTATGGTTCATAACTTCAAACTTATGGCAGGCCTTTTGGATACCCCTGAAGGAGAAGAAGGAATTATTACACTGCTTCGTACAGCCTGCATTTTTGGGAACGGACAGATGCAGTTCAACTATCTGGACAACAATACTTTGCTTGAAGCACAGAAACATCCTGAGCAGTACAGGGATTTGATTGTTCGTGTAGCTGGTTACAGTGCATTCTTTGTTGAATTGTGCAAAGATGTTCAAGATGAGATTATAAGCAGAACAATGCTGACACATTTTTAAATAAAATAATCTATTGATTTTAAATTGATTTATCTGCCGCCTGCATTTTGTATGCTGAAGGGTGTGCCGGATGATAGGGGCAGTTAAATTATTTATTTGGATATGGAAAATGAATCAAACAGGAGATTGGTTGGTATGAGTGATACTAAGGGAGCAATAATTGAAAGAAAAGCATTCATTTTTAATGTGCAAAAATACAATATGTATGATGGGCCGGGTGTACGAACGTTAGTGTTCTTTAAGGGATGTCCATTGCGTTGCAGATGGTGTGCCAATCCGGAGGGGCTGGAACGAAAATATCAAGTTATGTTTAAAAGTAACTCATGTGTTAACTGCGGTGCCTGCGTTTCTGTTTGTCCAGTTGGAATACATGGTATTTCAAGGGACATGAAGCATGAAATCAATCGTAAAATTGATTGTCTGGGATGCCGTAAATGTCAGGAAGTTTGTCCAGAGTCTGCATTATCAATTATGGGAGAGGTAAAAACTGTTTCTGAAGTAATGGAAATCATAGAAGAAGACAGAGAATTTTATGATGTTTCCGGTGGAGGTGTTACTCTAGGCGGCGGTGAGGTAACAATGCAATCGGAATTTGCAACTAATTTACTTATGATGTGCAAGCAGGAGGGAATTAATACAGCTATTGAAACCTGTGGATATACAAAATTGGAGACCATACTTAAGATGGCTGAATTTGTAGATCTATTTCTCTTTGATATAAAACATGTGGACTCTCAAAGACATTATGAGCTTACTGGAGTTCACAATGAACGAATTTTAAATAATTTAAAAGAACTTCTCCGTAAAAGATATAATGTTAAGGTTAGAATGCCGCTGCTGAAAGGCATAAATGACAGCCAGCATGAGATTGAAAGTGTAATTGATTTTTTGAAGCCTTTTCGTGATTACAAAAATTTTAAGGGTATAGATTTGCTTCCTTATCATAAATTAGGTGTAAATAAATATTCACAGTTGGATAAGGAGTATCCAATAGAAGGTGATCCCAGCCTTAGTAATGATCAATTGAACAGAATTGAAAGCTGGATAAAGAAATATGAATTTCCTGTTGCAGTTGTGAAACATTGATAAGTGGTCACTATATTAGAGAATATATACAAAGAAAACATAATACTAGTGTTCCTAGCAGGGCAGGCATGGGTATTTTAAAGAGATGTTTGTTTCTAAAAGAGAAGTAAAGGGGGATTAAAATGAAATTTATTACCGAAATTGACTTGAGGGATTTATATAGAAAAGAACCTTTTACAGATTACAAAGCAGAATCAGGGACAAGGCTTACGCCAGGAGCACGTCAATTTTTGGCGGATAAAGGAATAAATATATTTGGCAAGAGCTCTTACACAAATAGAAAAACTGTAAAAAAGAATACTGAAGATGAAAAGTTACATCCTATTGAAGAGCATAAATCCGAATCTATTAATAAGCAGAATGACTGGAGAATGAAAAAACTTTACAGCAAAATGGGGTCAATGGAAGCATTATTTCTTATAACTGAAGAAGAGCTTTTGGGCAGGGATGTTTTTTTGGCACAGAACGTTATTAATTTAGGAAAGCAATTTACTAATATTAAAAATGCTATGAAGGGAAAAGGATCTACAGGAAACCTTTGCTGCAATGGATGTACTGGAATAAATACTGATAATTTTTCCTCTAATGTAGATGATTGCTTTGAAATTACAGAGTTTCATGTGCAGCTGGAAAAGGGAAGAGAAATTTTGATTTTGCATAGACTTCGCTGTGCCCTTAGAGAAATTGAACCAGCTGTTTTAGAAACGGTTGAGGGTGATTATAAGAGTGAACTGTATAAAGATGTTGTAGGGAAGATTAATCAGGTTATTAATAGCTTATCCCAAATGATTTGTTCAATTATTGGAGGTAAAAAATGTCAAAGAGAAATTTAACCTTTGAATTCTGTGATAGGTTTGTAAAAGATTTTGAACATGTAGTGGAACATCCCATTGTAGGTAACTCTTCTGTTTATTATACAGGAGTTGATTTGGGTACTGCATGTGTTGTATTAGCAGTTTTAGATGAAAACTATAAACCGGTGGCAGGGGCCTACAGATATGCTGATGTAGTCCGAGATGGAATGGTTGTAGATTATATTGGTGCAATTAATATTGTGAGAGAAATGAAACATGAAATTGAAGAAAAACTTGGAAAAGAACTGATTTATGGAGCTGCAGCAATTCCTCCGGGAACAGATGAACTGGATTCAGGAGCTGTTAAAAACGTGGTTCAGGCTGCTGGTTTTGAATTGACAAATGTGCTGGATGAACCTACTGCTGCAAATAAAGTCCTCAAAATCAAGGATGGAGCAGTAGTTGATATTGGTGGTGGTACTACTGGAATTTCAATTTTGAAGGATGGAAAGGTTGTTTATATAGCGGATGAACCAACGGGAGGTACTCAATTTTCATTGGTTATCTCAGGTGCATATAAGATGCCTTTTTCGGAAGCAGAGTTGTATAAACGTAATCCTGAAAATCACAAGGAATTACTTCCTATATTAAGACCTGTAGTTGAAAAAATTTCATCTATCATAAATCAACATATTAAAGGCTATAATGTTCAGGAAATATCCCTGGTTGGAGGAACATGCTGCCTGGGTGGTATTGAAAAAATTATAGAGAAGAGAACTGGTATTTTTACTCACAAACCTAAAAATCCAATGTTTGTAACTCCTTTGGGTATAGCACTTAGCTGTACACAAGAAAGCATAGGATAGGAGAGAGAACTATGGAGTTTAGAATTATTAAATCTCCTTCAAAAGGCACTATAGATATGCTGATGAGGCGTATGGCAAATGGCACGGATAAAACTTCCATCTGTGCTGATGCAGTTGGTCTCGTGCAGGGCATGATGATAGAGATGATTTGTGCGGCTGATATTGCTGAGAAAGCAGTTGGCGTCACTGTTAAAGATGTAAGGGGAAGCTGTCCGCAAAACATGATAATGATTGCCATTTTTGGAGATACGGCATCTGTGGAATCAGCAATTTATGAGATTAAGTGTAATTTAAAAAGGAGAAAGACTTATGTTAATAGCAAGACTGATTGATAATGTATGGGCTACGAGAAAAGCAGAATCATTAAATGGACTGAAATTTATGCTGGCAGAAATAATTGGCGGTACTGGAGCAGGACAGCATTTGATTGTAGCAGATATCATCAGTGCAGGTATTGGAGACAGGGTTATTGTGTGCACTGGATCGTCAGCTCGAAGAATGCTGGGCAATGATGACATTCCAGTTGATGCAGCTGTTATAGGAATAATTGATGAGGATTGTAATTTTGAATAAATTCACCCGGATATGACAGCAGCTCTTCTTTAAATGAAAGGATGTGAAGAAATGAAAAAATTAATTTGTGCAAAAGATGTAGAAACAGCAGCAAATCAAGGACAAAAAGTAATTTATATTGAGACTGATGGAATTATTACACCATCAGCTAGAGATGCAGCAAAGGCTTATGGAATAGAATTTTCTACAGAAACCAAGATTTGTGAATCAAAGAATTCCTGTGAAGAAAAAGTTTCTGAACTGACAAAGGTTTGCAGTAATGATGGAATTGACAGTGATATTATTTATAAACTGGTTAAAATCTTGAAGGATAAGGGCCTTTTTGGACAAATGATTGATTTGCTTTCCAATAAGCCATATGTTTGTGAAACTGACGGCAGTGGTTTGAAGCTGGTTCGTGGAAATTCAGTAAAAATGGATGTATTTGATACGGGAAATCCAAGCGCCAAAGTATTTTATCAGGAATTGATAAGCAAGGATGATGCCTCCATGAGTGCAGGGTTTCTGACAATTGATCACTCAGACTTTGACTGGGAACTGACTTATGAGGAAATTGATTATGTTATTGAAGGCACTTTGACAGTTACCATTAATGGAAAGACCTTTACTGCACATCCAGGTGATGTACTTTGTGTGCCATCAGGATCTAAAGTAATTTGGGGATCTCCTGACAAGGTTAAGTTATTTTATGCTACATATCCAGCTAACTGGGCTGATCTTGTAAGTTAGAAGTAAGGAGGATTAGGCGATGCAGGCACTTGGGTTAATCGAAACAAAAGGACTTGTTGCAGCTATTGAGAGTGCAGATGCCATGCTTAAAGCGGCAGATGTTAATATTTTGGAAAAGATGTATGTAGGCGGAGGTCTTGTTTCGATTGCTGTAACTGGTGATGTAGCTGCGGTAAAAGCAGCTGTAGAGGCTGGTGCAGCGGCAGTTGGAATGTTAAATAGCACACTACTGATTTCACAGCATGTTATTCCCCGTCCACATGAGTATTTAGAAGACACTATTATATCGTCAAAATTACTGAAAGATATGGATATTCCAACCGCTGCTTCAGCAGAAATAGAATCAGCAGCTGAAATTATTAAGGAAGAAACTGCAGAAGCCCCTGCTAAAGTTATTGAAGAAGAAGCTGTGAAGGTTCCTTCTGAAGTTGTCAAAGAGGAAACTGCAGAAGCTCCTGTTGAAGTTATTAAAGAACAAGCTTTCCAAGCTGAAGATGCAGCAGTGGAAAGTTTCGAAAATGATGAAGTAGTACTATCAGGGGATACGACCCCTTCTTTAGAAATGGATTTGAGTAAACTGCATAATAGAAAAGATGTAGACAAGATCCTGTCTGAATGCGGATTAGAAAATACTATTAAGCTTTTAAGCAAATTAAAGGTTATAGAACTTAGAAATCTTGCTCGTAAATATAGGAACTTTGGTATCAAGGGAAGGTCCATTTCTAAAGCGGGAAAGCAATTGCTGATTACAGAATTCAAGAAATTCTACGGATATAATTAACAAGGTTATAAAAAAATTAAAAATATATTATGAAAACAATAGATAAGAACAATGGAGGGATTACAGTTGGAAAATATTGATTATGATCTACGTTCTGTACAGGAAGCAAGAAATCTGGCACGTTTGGGAAAAATTGCGGCAGATCGGATTGCAGAATATACTGAAGAACAAATCGATAAAATTTTATGCAACATGGTGAGAGTAGCAGAGGAAAATGCAGTTTCACTGGCAAAGATGGCCGTAGAAGAAACAGGATTTGGAAAAGTTGAGGATAAGACTTATAAAAACCATATGGCTTCAACCTGCGTATATAATGCGACTAAGGATATGAAGACAATAGGAGTAATAAAAGAGGATACAGCTGAAAAGGTAATAGAAATTGCTGAACCAGTTGGTTTGGTAATGGGTATAGTACCTTCCACAAATCCAACATCTACAGCTATTTTCAAATCAATAATTGCAATTAAATCACGAAATGCAATTGTATTTTCACCACATCCAGCTGCATTAAAGTGTACAACAAAGGCAATAGAGCTTATGAGAGATGCAGCAATAGAGGCGGGAGCTCCGGCAAATATCATAGGAAGTGTGACAACACCATCCATGGAAGCTACAAATGAGCTTATGAAGAGCAAAGAAGTGGCAATGATAATAGCAACAGGAGGACCTGGAATGGTAAGAGCTGCATACAGTTCAGGAAAGCCTGCACTGGGAGTTGGAGCAGGAAACTCACCATCTTATATAGAAAAGACAGCAGATGTACATCAATCTGTTAAAGATATTATAGCCAGCAAGAGTTTCGATTATGGGACAATCTGTGCATCAGAGCAGTCTGTAATTGCAGAAGAGTGCAATTATGATAAAATAGTTGCAGAATTTAAGAAACAGGGCGGATATTTCATGACAACTGAAGAAACTAAAAAAGTATGCAATTTACTTTTTAAGAATGGCGGACACAGCATGAGTGCAAAATTTGTTGGAAGATCACCGCAGGTTATTGCAGCAGGAGCAGGAATATCAATACCAGAAGGAACAAAAGTTTTAATAGGAAAACAAGATGGAGTAGGAGATGGATATCCACTATCCTACGAGAAACTTACAACAGTACTTGCATTCTATACAGTAAAAGACTGGCATGAAGCATGTGAACTGAGCAAGAAACTGCTTCAGAACGGACTTGGACATACAATGAACATTCATACAAATGACAGAAGCATGGTAATGAAGTTTGCAGGGAAACCAGCATCAAGGATTCTTGTAAATACAGGTGGAAGCCAGGGAGGAACAGGAGCAAGCACAGGACTTCTGCCTTCATTCACATTAGGTTGTGGTACATGGGGAGGAAGTTCAGTTTCTGAGAATGTAAGCCCGATGCACCTTATAAACATAAAGAGAGTGGCATATGGAATAAAGAACTGCAGTACATTGGCAGCAGATGATCCAACATTCAACCATCCTGAAGTTTCGGGAGGAAATGGTGCAGGATGTTATTCAACAAGCCCTGCTTCATATGTAGCAAAATGTAATTGTGACAGCAAAGTTAACTACGATGCAGATTGCTATGGTACAAATCCTGTTCCAGATAACAATGATAATAATGAAAAACTTGCAAAACTGGTAAGTGAATTAGTAGCTGCAATGAAGGGAGTTAAATAAAATGGAGAAGTATGAAGCTGTCCTGAAGCTTTTACTGGAGGCTATGAAAGATAATTTGCCTTCTGAAGGGGCTAAAGAAGATAGGTATGAAATTCCAGTGGGAGTTTCAAATCGTCATATCCATCTCTCACAAGCAGATTTTAACAGTTTGTTCGGAGAAGGGTGTAAGCTGACAAAAATCAAAGATTTAAAGCAGCCTGGACAGTATGCGTGTAAGGAAACATTAACAATTTGCGGAGCAAAAGGTGCAATTGAAAAAATTAGAATTCTTGGACCTTTACGCAGTAAGACACAGGTGGAAATTTTAAGAGGGGATTCCTTTAAATTAGGAACAATTTCACAGGTTAAAATGTCAGGAGATTTAAACGGCACACCTGGAATCACTATAGTTGGGCCAAAGGGATCCGTTCAGATAAAAGAAGGTCTCATTGTTGCACAAAGACATATCCATATGACACCTGAAGATGCTCGCCATTTCAATGTAAGTGATGGACAGATAGTCAGCATTAAAGTTGATGGACCACGTGGTGGTATTTATAACAATGTAGCTATTAGGTCAAATGATACTTCTGCTTTAGAATGTCATGTTGATACTGAAGAGGCAAATGCAATGGAAATAAGTAACGTATCAAAAATTACAATAATAAAGTAGTTATATAAGAAAGGAGAAATAAAAAATGAAATATGATGCATTGGGAATGATTGAAACAAGAGGTCTGGTAGGTTCTATAGAGGCAGCAGATGCCATGGTCAAGGCAGCTAATGTTTATTTAATTGGAAAAGAACATATAGGCGCAGGACTTGTAACAGTAATGGTAAGAGGAGACGTAGGAGCTGTAAAGGCAGCAACTGATGCAGGAGCAGCAGCAGCACAGCGTGTTGGAGAACTTATCTCCGTTCATGTAATACCACGTCCACATATGGACGTTGAGACTATTCTCCCTAAAATTTCAAAGGAAGATGAAAAATAGACTATATAAAATTTAGGAGGAAATAAAAAATGAAATATGATGCATTGGGAATGATTGAAACAAAAGGTCTGGTAGGTTCTATAGAGGCAGCAGATGCAATGGTTAAAGCAGCTAATGTGAACCTTATTGGCAAGGAACTTGTAGGTGGAGGACTTGTAACAGTAATGGTAAGAGGAGACGTAGGAGCTGTAAAGGCAGCAACTGATGCAGGAGCAGCAGCAGCACAGCGTGTTGGAGAACTTATCTCCGTTCATGTAATACCACGTCCACATGTTGAAGTTGAAACTATTCTTCCTAAGGTTCAAAAGCCTATTGAAGAAGAGTAGGCTGCAATTTGTCAGTTAAACCAACATACAAAATGACTTTATAGTTAGTCAGATATGTTATCTTAATAGTGATATATTTAAAATAATATTTTAAGGAACGTATCTAGATTTGTGTGAATCAAATCAAGGTACGTTCCTTTTTATTAGATGAAAATGTGCAATAAAATTACTTTAATAACAAAAGATACGGGAGGAAAATAATGGAGAACAAGTTTGGACTAAAATCCAAGATTTATTTTAATGAACAATCTTTGCAGCTTTTAGAGAAGGTTAAGGGTTCTCGAGCATTTATTGTTTCTGATTCTGTTATAGAAAAGCTGGGATATCTTCAAAAAACAAAGGATTATCTTAAAAATGCTGGATTGGATTCAGTGGTTTTTACTGGAGTGCGTCCTGATCCAGATGTACAGGTTATTGCAGATGCTATGAAACTGTATGCAGAAAGCAATGCGGATGTTATTGTTGCAATAGGCGGAGGTTCTACTATAGATACTGCAAAGGGAATTTTATATTTTGCATGGAATTTGGCAAATTCAGCAGGACAGAAAATGAAAAAACCTTTATTTATTGCAATTCCTTCTACAAGTGGAACGGGTTCAGAAGTGACAGATTTTACTGTTATTACTTCAAAAGGAGAAAAGGTGTGCATTGTAGATGATTTTATTGCACCGGATGTAGCAATACTTGATTCCACTTGCATTCAGCATGTTCCTCAGCGTGTAATGGTTGATACAGGACTAGATGTTCTGGTTCATGGTATTGAGGCTTATGTTTCTACAAATGCAACAGATTTTACAGATGCACTTGCAGAAAAAGCAGTAAAATTAGTTTTTGAGAATATTGAAAGACTTTACAAGGATGCAGGTGACTCTGAGGCTCGAAATCATATTCAAAATGCTTCATGCATGGCAGGGATGGCATTCACAAATGCAGGTTTAGGAATTAATCATAGCTTGGCTCACGCTTTAGGAGGAGCTTTTCACATTTCCCACGGAAGATCCAATGCATTATTACTCAATGAGGTAATGAAATACAATGGAAATTTATGTGGAAATATTAACAATCCCATTGCTGAAAGATACGCAAAACTTGCATCAGTTCTGCAGCTCCCAGCTAGAACAGTTCGTGAAGGGGCTGTAAGTTTTATGCAGGCTGTAACTGATTTGAAAAAATCCCTTGGTGTTGAAGATAATATTCGTGCTCTTGGAATTGAGCAGAATAAGTTTGAAGAGACGATTGAGCATATGGCTGAAACGGCAATGGGTGACAGATGCACCCCAACTAATCCGAGGGAAGCTTCTAAAGAAGAATTAGTAAGCATTTATCGAAATTGTTATTAATAAGCATCCATATTCATTTTGAACAGGTTAATTTGTTTAGAATAAGAGTGTTGACTTTGTCGACACTCTGTTATTTTATATTTAAAAATATTTAATTTGATGTTCCATATTTTATATTTCAGCTGTAATAGGTTGATGTTTGGAAATATTCTTGTTATAATATTCTCTCAGTGAACTATAATTAGAATTCCCAGCAAATGTTTGGGTTTTGATAGCTAAATAATATATTTAATATGAGTGGTGAATTATTTATGGAAATGGAAGAATTAGTGCAAAAAAAGTTACGGCTTGTTTTTAAAGATAATAGTATAATATTTGATAAATCACGTCCCGCAGGTGGACTTACCAATTATAACTATATTATGAATATCAAAGAGACTGAATATGTTATCAGGCAGCCTGGCGCCATGACTAATCTTATGATTGATAGAAAAAAGGAAAAACTCAATGAAGAAATTGTTTCAGAACTTGGAATCAATTCTGAGTGCATTTATTTTGATGAGATAAGTGGAATCAAAATTACCTCATATATCAAAGACAGTAAAAACATTACTCAAGTTGGTCCATGTTATCCTGAAAATTTAAAAGCTGTTTCTGAGATTATGAAAAAAACTCATTCAAACCCAAAACTTTTCCCAAATTTTTTTGATTGGCAAAAGGAGTTAAATAAATATGAACATATTATTCAGCAACTTAATGGTGATTTTTTCTTTGACTATTCTACACTTAAAAAACAACTGATTGATTTTATGAAAAGAAATATTAAAGATACAATTTTTGTTCCCTGTCATAACGACACAGTGCCCGAAAACTTTGTGGTGGATGACAATGGCAGAACTTACCTTGTGGATTGGGAATATTCTGGAATGAACGACCCAAGCTGGGATGTAGCTGCGTATATTCTTGAATCCAGATTAACCCAAGAGGCAATTCAATATTTTCTTTTGGACTACTATGGAAAATTTCCCACACCTGCAGAAGTATTAAAAATAAAATGTTATATGGTAGCGCAGGATTTGCTTTGGATGGTATGGGCCATGATTAGACATTACAGCGGTGACGATTTTCTCGACTACTGCTGCTTTAGATACGAACGCTTTCAAAAAAATGTCAAGATAATTACAGGTTCATCAGATTATTCCATTGCCGATATGGTAAAAGGGTGTGAGTAAGGCACAGGTTGTTGAAAACTCTAGGCAAAAGAGAAAAACAAAATCAGGGTGGAGATATACGTACACCTTTTTTTGTGAATTGAGAGTTCTATCATATAAAATTAAAAGATCCAGAGGTCATGCCTGAACATTGCATGACCTATTTCCAGTGTGCAGGCATAGGTGGCAATCTTAAGGGTTAAAGTTCCGGAAATAGAGGTAAGGTAAATTACTGTTTCTGGTTTATAAAATGATCGTAAACTATTTTGGAAATTCTTCCAATGGTGTCCCGTGCTAGGTTGTTAGTAGGGGCATTCCATGTAAGACCGCAGAAAATGTAATCCGTATTGGGAAGATATACTATGCCTGCATCATGACTTATTCCATCTAAATCTCCTGTCTTATGTGCAATAAGGGTATCGTCTGGAATATAAAGTCTCATAACACTGTTGTCCAATTGAGAGATCAATATGTTTTTCATTAGGATACTGTAAGGATTGCCAATTTTTACACCTTTATAGATGATTTCAAAGAACTTTACCATATCAGCGGCAGTGGTCTTATTTTCCCGGCCTTCTTTTCTTGCATCTGAATCCATCATCTTCCTTTGAAGTACAGTATTTTTAAGTCCCAGATTTTTAATATAATTATTTACGTTACTTATACCTGAAATATCCATCAATATATTTGCAGCAGTGTTATCACTTTGTATTATCATTAAAGTGATTATATCTTTTAAAGTATAGCTGTTTCCGCTTTCCAAAAGATTAAGTATGCTGAAGGGTACTTTAACCTCATCTTTAACTGTTATTCTCTGATTAAGCGAAAGATCACTTTTTTTAACCAGTTCCAATATTTCCATCATTATGGGTATCTTTATAAGACTTGCCGAAGGTACTACTATGTTTTCGTTGTAAGCAATTTTTTCTCCTGTTTTAAGATTTTCTACCATAAAGGCACAATTAAGTTTTTTTAAATCAATTGACTTCATTATTTTTTCGTACAGCATATTTTCCATCCCCTAATTTTTTGTACTCATTTTTTACCTCCTGAATTTAGTATATATAGAAAATTTAATTTGAAAAATTTTAATAGAGTATTGACTTTATGCCAAGTCCCGGTTTATCTGTAAGCGTTATTTTGCTTTCATTAAATACCGCTCCTCCCTTTATTGGATCCTCCTTGCATAAAACAGGACCGTCCAAATCTATTTTAGTTATTACGCTTTTTGCACAGGCCAGGTGTACTGCGGCTGTTACACTTACTTTTGCTTCCAGCATACAGCCTATCATACATTCAACTCCGTATATTTCTGCCAGAGAACATATCTTTAGTGCATTGTATAATCCACCTGTTTTCATGAGTTTTATATTTATTAGATCCGCGGCTCTCTTCTGTAGAATATTTAGAGCATCCAGAGGAGAAAATATACTTTCATCTGCTAGAACCGGTATGGATATGTTGTCTGTAACGAATTTCAATCCATCTATATCATGTGCTGTAACAGGCTGCTCTACAAATTCAATCTTAAGATCTGCGTCCTCCATCTTTCTTAATACATTTACTGCTTCTTTAGGTTTCCATCCTTGATTGGCGTCTATTCTAAGGGCAATGTCATATCCCACAGCTTGTCTTATGGCTTTCATTCTTTCCAGATCTTTTTTTGAATCTTCACCTACCTTTATTTTTAAAGTTTTATATCCTCTTTTTATGGCACTTATGCTGTCCCTTACCATTTCCTCAGGTTCATTTACGCTTATAGTTATGTCGGTTGTTATTTCTTTTCTAAATCCACCAAGCAGTTTGTATAATGGTGTATTATACAATTGACCGTATAAATCGTAAAGTGCTATGTCCACCGCAGCTTTTGCACTGGTATTTTTTACAATACAGCTGTTTAATTTCTGCATTATAGCTTCAAAGTTTTCTATATCCATACCTATGATGGACTTCTTTATGTGATCTTCTATGGCCCCTTTTATTGCACCAATTGTGTCTCCTGTTATGACCCCGGTGGGTGGAGCTTCTCCAAAACCAATATTATCTGTGTCCGTGTATATTTCCACTATAATATCTTCTATACTTTCCACAGTGCGCAGTGCAGTTCTAAATGGTGTGTTCAGTGGAACGGATATTTTTTTCATTTTTATATCTTTTATTTTCATTAAGATGACCTCCTGTAAATTAATATAAAAAAGCCAGTAAAAGCACAATATTAATAGTGCTTTTACTGGCTTTCATTCACTTTAAAATAAGGGCAGCTTATTTATCATAAATAAAACAGTAAAATTAAAAATATTTTTTTTTGATTTCATTATATTTTTTAATTCCGTCTTTATAAGCTACAATGATGGCCCTCTGAGAGGAGCCATGATATCTTTTTATTACCTGTCTTTCTAATTCATTATCAAAAACCTTAAGACTTCTGTTAATTAAAAGGGATCTTATAAATTCATCAGTAGCCTTCAATGTGGAAGACGAATTCAAATCAAGTATCTTATCTGTATTTAAATCTACCACAAAACCTATATAGAACGAATTGAATCTAATGGTAATAGCATTATCAACATTAGTTTTTGCATTACCCACTATATATACTGTATTTTCTGTATACATCAAATCACCTTACTTTATATAAGAAGTAAATTTGGATACAATGTTGATTAATAAATATATAATATACTAAATATTCAAAGAAGTCAATTTGTTTTCCATGTAAAGTTGGATCCGGTGATCTGGGAAGCAAAAGCGGCAGAGCTTTTTACAGCTGGACATCTGAATTTTTGGGAAAAAAGCAAAGAGAACTAAATTCAAAGGGAAGTGCTGCAAAATTATTTTTCAAGTTAGTTTTACAGTGCTTCATTTCTATATATCAAAAAAATCAGTATTGCTTAGAGCAAACTCGGAACAGCATAACTACTACTGAATAGGTTACAATAAACTAGGTGGATTCTTTAAGGACGTGATATATGTATTCTATGTATGAATAGCTATGACAAGGGGTTTATAATACTTTGTAAATGAGATATTATAAGGAGGTAATCATTGATGAGTAATCGGAAGGTAAAGAAAACAATGGTCATTATATTTTCATGTGCTGGAGCACTACTTATTATCATTTTTGCATCCCTGCTGGGCATAAGCGGGATTTTTGAAAAACCAAAGTATCTGGATCCCTGGCAGAAGACCTACTCGCAAAAATTCCACGATCCCAGGATACGCCTTGTGGCTCATGGCCTATTGTCCTCAAATGGCCATAACATGCAGCCGTGGAAAATCAGGCTCGACAAGAATAACCCCATGGTATTTTATTTATACGCTGACAGTGAACGATTGACAAGCGAGGTAGATCCTTTTGCACGGCAAATGATGGTTACGCAAGGTACCTTTTTGGAGTATGTCAATATAGCCGGAGATGAATTAGGGTATCAAACTGCAATAGACTTGTTTCCAGATGGCGGTTATAATGAGCAAAAACTATCGGAAAGCATGAAAATCAAACCGGTGGCAAAAATTACGATTACAAAGACGAGTCCTCAAAGCAATCCTCTTTATGATTTCATGTTTTTACCGGATACAAACAGGATGGCATATATGTCAACTAAGGTAACTTTTGAACAGATCAATCACTTGAAAGGTGTCAACGCCGATGCGGATATGTCGATAAGAATTTTTCAGGATAGAGAAAACATGGATAAACTGAACGGCTATGCAATGCAGGGAGCCACCATCGAAGCTGGCGTGAGTCGTGTTATGAAGGAATCGGAAACCATTTTTCGCTCTAATGAGTACCAGAAAAACAAATATCGTTATGGCTTTTCTGTTGAGGGGCAGGGTACTTCGGGAATCATGCGGCACCTTGCACAGGGCTTGATCACACTCTTTCCATCCATGAACAGCGGAAAAGCTGCATCGGATATGTTTATTCAGTCTACCCGGACATCGGTAGATAACACACCGGCCTATGCCCTGATTATTACAAAGGACAATAGTCGTTCCAGTCAGATCAAAAGCGGTATGCTTTACAGTAAATTGGTACTGACAGCACATCGGTTGGGATTGGTTATGCAGCCGCTAAGTCAAGTTCTGGAGGAATACCCCGAAATGAAAGAGCCATATAGCAGCATTCATCATGACTATGTTCCAGATGGAGGCACTATTCAGATGCTTGTTCGCTTGGGTAAGCCCACAAAAGAAGTTCCGCAAAGCATGCGGCGTGATGTGATGAATTTGATTGCGGGAGAATAAACTTGTGATATTATGATATGTTTATTGACAGGTAGGGGTTACTGGAGGTCATTGCCAATCAGAAAGGGTGGTTTAAGTGAAGAATTTTATTAAAATTGCTTTAACGGTGAGAAAGGAGAAAGTAAATAATCTTTGAGTAAATTTAAATATGGCAAGGCCAGAAAAATACTACATCATAACGTCCTTCCGGATGATGTTTTTGAGATTGCTCCGTGGTCTTTAGTTTGTACAGCATATTCAATGGATACTGCTTAAACAGTGGATCATTATATATTTTTTCCAGATAATCCGATGGACTGGAATCATGCAGCAAATGATATTCAATATTAAAATATAATTCGTTCCAGACTTATTGTGTAATTGCCAACAATGATGACATGGCTCTAGGCGCAATTGATGTACTTAAGAAGATATGTATGGATTAATTATAAAATTATTAAAAAAACATTGATGACGCAAAGTAATCAATAGGGTTATAATTAAGGGGAATTTTATAAATAAACGAAAGAGGGAGTTACAGCTATGAAAATCAGGGATTTTAATATTGTTGTATCAGGTGATGTATGCGTAAACTTATTATTTTGGCAAATCAACAATGAATATATCAGTGACTTGAATTGGCAGCAGTATCCACATATATATAATAGAACAGTTGAAGGAGAGTCTTTACTTTTAGCTAAACTCGTAGCATTATCTACAGGAGCCAATGTGATTTCTCCTAAAATAGATTATGCTAAAGACCATTTACCAAAGGGACTTCTCAGCTCTACTATACAATTAGGTCTTTTCCCTGCAACATCCAAGGATAAAGACAGAAATAAAGTATATAGGGTAAAGGAATTTTTAGGATTTACAGAAATACTTTTTAATGATCCCCAATTGTTTCCTATTATAGATGATGATAAAAATGCCAGTATGGTTATACTGGATGATGAAAATAATGGTTTTAATAATAATGAAGAATTTTGGCCTTCAGCTTTAAAAGAGCCTGGCAATCATCCAACGATTATATATAAAATGGATGATCCCTCTAAATCAACTAAGCTTTGGAAACATTTAGAACAGTTCCATATGGAAAACACTATAGTAGTTATAAATGGAGATGATCTGCGTTCGAAGGAAGTTAACATAAGTAAAAATCTTTCATGGGAAAGAACGGCATTGGATTTTGTTTGGCAAATAAAAAATAACCCGACTCTTACTTTTCTGTCGAAGTGCAATCACCTAATTGTACCATTAGGTCTAGAAGGTGCTATATACTATTATAGAAATAAAGGAGAAGCTAAATCCCAACTATATTTTTTGACATATGCATTTGAAGGCGATTTTATAAAAGAAACTCAAGGTAAAATGTATGGGCTGACTTCTTGTTTTGTTGCTGGACTTGCAAAATCTGTTGCTTTGGGAAAGCTTAAAGACAGATCTCTTGACAAATCAATTGATGATGGTATACGTGAGGGAATTACAGCCGCACAAAAATACTTTATGTATGGCTTTGGTAAAAATATCGTAGAAAATATTTTTCCTAATCCTTTAATTTTCAGTGAAGGAGAAAATGACTTCATATATAAAGAGTATATACAGGACGTTCAAGTGCCTAGTTTAAGCAATCCTAACTGTCAGTCATGCTGGTATATTATCAAAGATAAAAGTTCTACTAATTTGGCTGAAATAGCTTATGATATTGTTAAAAACGGTGAAGAAAGTGCTCTTGAATATATACCCATAGCTCAATTTGGTAAATTAAAAACTGTTGATAGAGATGAATTTGAAGCTTATAAGAGTATTAAAAATCTTATGTCCGAATATGTTCTTTCTAAAAATACGGTCAGACCTCTTTCTATTGCTGTATTTGGAACGCCAGGTTCTGGAAAATCCTTTGGGGTAACAGAGGTTGCGTCTTGTGTAGCTCCAAATTTAATTGAAAAATTAGATTTTAATTTATCTCAATTTCAAACATTATCGGATTTAATTATAAGCTTTCATAAAATAAGAGATATTTCTTTAGTAGGGAAGATTCCTCTAGTGTTTTTTGATGAATTTGATTCAACTTTTGAAAAAAAACTGGGATGGCTAAAATACTTTTTAGCACCTATGCAGGACGGCATATTTAGAGAAGATAATTCTATTCATCCTATTGGAAAAGCTATTTTTGTATTTGCAGGAGGTACCAGCAGTACATTTAAAGAATTTTGCGGAGAAGATATTGAGAATAAAACTGAATATAGAGAATTCTTTAAAGAATTTCAAAGCGCAAAGGGTCCGGATTTTATAAGCAGACTAAGAGGTTACGTAAATATTCTAGGACCAAATCAAACGGATGAGCGTTGGGATCAATTATTCATCATTCGTAGAGCCATGCTGCTTAGATCTCTGCTGGAACACAAGGTACCACATCTTATAAATGAAAGAGGAGAAGCACAGATAGACAAAGGTGTACTGCGGGCACTTTTGAAAGTCAGCAGATATAAACATGAATCAAGATCTATGGAAGCCATATTGGAAATGAGCAGGTTAACCAATGCAAAAAAATGGGAACAATCTTATTTACCTCCTAAGGATCAATTAAGACTTCATGTGGATGAAGATGAGTTTTTTCGCCATTTGATGAGGGATGAATTTTTTAATGAAAAAGTTGAGCAGCTTTCTGTGGCTCTTAATTATAGTTATATAATGATTCACAAAAGCAAAGATGAAGTTGATTTAAGTCCGGATAAATACTGGATGGCCCTTAGTGAAGGTCAAAAAAACTCCATTAGAGATCATATAAGGCACATTCCTGATATACTATACAAAGTTTACTATGACCTAATCTCTGTATCTGAAAAAGAAAAGCCTGAAATCATTGAATTTACAGAAAAGGAATTAAATATTCTAGCAAAATATGAACATGAATACTGGCTGATGAAAAAAAAGGAAACTGATTTTTCGATGCCATCCTGGGACAGTCTATCAAATGATAGTAAAGATAAAATAATAGATTATGTTAAATGTTGGCCTAAGATACTGGCAAATGCGAATTTTAAAATAGAGAGGCTAAAGTTTGCATGTTACTGTGAATCTCATCTTAAATTTGTATAAAATTAATTGGGCTTGATGCAATGGAGCTTCTCTTTGTGAGAAGTGTCAATTCAGGAATGATGAAAATAAAAATAGGGGAGGAATTTTAATGAGAATAGCACTGGCACAGATGGAAATGGAAAATATCATAGAACAGAATCTGAAAAAATCACTGCGAGCCATTGAACTGGCAGCGTCCAATAAAGCCGATCTGGTCTTTTTCCCTGAACTTCAGCTTTACCCTTTTTTTCCGCAATATCAAAATCGGAATGGTCAGCAATATTTGCTAACTATCCATCATGAGTATATTCAGCAGATAGCGTCTAAATGCAAGGCTCAGAACATTATGGCATCTCCAAATGTATATCTTCAGGAAAACGGCATGAATTACGATGCTTCGCTATTTGTCAATGGAAAAGGAGAGCTTCAGGGCATATCTAAGATGGTACATGTTATGCAAAGTCAATGCTTTTATGAGCAGGATTATTACACTCCTTCTGATGATGGGTTTAAAGTGTATGATACATATTTTGGAAAGATCGGTATTGTTATATGCTTTGATCGTCATCTACCGGAAAGTATTCGAACCTGTGTTGCCCGGGGTGCAGATCTGATTTTGATACCTACTGCAAATATCGAAGGAGAACCACTGGAACTGTTTGAGTGGGAGATCCGTGTACAGGCAATGCAAAGCAGCGTCTATATTGCAATGTGCAATCGGGTAGGTCAAGAGGGAAATATGAATTTTATCGGACAGTCTCTTGTAGTCGATCCTAATGGAGACGTTATAGAAAAGGCCAATGAAAGGGAACAAATCCTATATGCAGATGTAGAACTGAAAAACAGCTTGACTATACGTAATGAAAAACCTTATTTCCGGCTCCGCAGATTGAATATGTACGAATAAGTGTATTCGTATCGAAAAGAATTTTGACATGCCTTTATTTTTAGAAAAAGAGTTCGGGGATATTCTAGTGGAAATCTTTCTACATTGTTTAAATATAATATGAATGATGCTAAAAGTATAATGGGCAAAATTGCTGAAATTAAAATTAATGCTGAAATAATTATTTAATGTAAAAAATATATATTTGACAAGTTATATAATAGGACTTAATATATTATTAGGTAAGGCCTAACTAATTAATTAACTAACGAGGTGATAATTTGGATAATAAAAAGAAATTATATGAAACCTACAGCGGACTTATGAAAATAAAAGGAGAGTGTTCCTGTAAATTAATTGATGAACTTAATATGTCAGAATTAACACTTCGCCAAATTGAGTATATAAAAAAAATTGGCAAATATGATTGTATTACAGTTAGTAAATTGGCAGAAATTTTAAATCTATCTAAACCATCCATTACAGAGATGGTCAAGAAGTTTGTAAAATTGGGCTGTGTTTATAAAAGACAATGTCAGGAAGATGGGAGAGTGCAGTATGTATTTCTTACAGAGAGGGGAAAATGCATAGCTGGTTTTGAAGATTTGAAAATTAAAAAATTAGTGGATAAAATGATGGAAAGCCTTGATGAAGACGAAATTCATGTTTTAATAAATATTTTGTTGAAAATCAGATAGCAGCTCAAATTAATAAAAAAATAAAGTTAGGTTAATAAAAACTAATTAAATTATTTCCAAGAAAATATGTGATTGAAAATAATATATGGAAGGTTGATATAATGAATTTTAAGAAGATTACCTTAGAGGATAAAGATCTGTTTCAAAAGTATATATATCCTTATAAGTTTTTAAGTTGTGAGTATTCATTTACTACTTTATATATATGGAGAGATGCTTGTGATGTTCAGTATGAAATCTATAAAGGTGCATTGATTATAAAGAAAAAGGATTTTCAAGGAAATTATCACTTTATGCAACCCCTCGGGTATAAAATGGAAAATTTAAAAGATATACTAGAACATCTATTAAAATATAAAAGTGAAAAAGGAATGAAGTATATATTTAAAGATTTGGAAGAGGATTTTATAGAAAAAATAAAGGCATTAGGTGTAGAAGAACAGGGCATGTATATTAAAGAAGATAGGGATAATTTTGATTATTTATACGAAACGGAGAAATTAATAAAACTTTCGGGAAAGAAATTTCATGGAAAGAAAAATCATTATAATTCTTTTATCAAGGAATATGATTATGAAGTAAAAGAGATATCAGGAGAAGAAGTCATCCATGGGGTAATAAGAGCTGCAGAAAAATGGTATAGTGAAAACAATAATAATGATAAAATGATTTATTATGAAACTGCAGCTATAAAAGATATTGTTCAAAATATAGAGCAGTTTAATTTAAAAGGAATAGCGGTTTATGTAGAGGATGAGGTAGTAGCCTTTAGTCTGGGAGAAAAGCTCAATGATAAATTGGCGGTAATTCATGTGGAAAAAGGAGATGTGAATTACAAAGGAGTTTACAGTTTTATTAATAAAACTTTTATAGATCAATGTTTTAGTGATGTGAAGATAATAAATAGAGAACAAGATTTAGGTATAGAAGGGCTTAGGAAGGCTAAACTTTCTTATAATCCACTTAAGTTGGAAAAGAAATTTATCATTAGTTGCTAACTGTATATAATTGTGAAAGTAAATAAATTAATTAGAAATATGGAGGTAGTAAAATGGAAACAATTTTTAAGAGAAGAAGTATAAGAAAGTATGAAGACAGGCCAGTTGAAAAAGAAAAGATAGAAAAACTTTTAAGGGCTGCAATGCAGGCTCCATCAGCAGTAAATCAACAACCCTGGGAATTTATCGTTGTTCAGGACAAGGATAAATTAAATAAATTATCTGAGACAAGTGACTATTCAAAGATGGTTGCTAATTCAGCAGTTACTTTTGTCCTTTTATCAAGGACAGAAAAGATGATAGTTCCAGGTTGTGTACCACAGGATATGGGTGCAGCTGCAGAAAATCTTCTTTTAGAAGCAGCGGATCTGGGACTTGGAGCAGTTTGGCTTGGAGTAGCATCTATTAAGGAGAGAGAGGATTATGTAGGCAAGTTATTCAATCTTCCGAATAGTGTTAAGCCATTTGCACTAATTTCAGTAGGATACCCGGATGATGAGAAAAACCATTTTATAGATAGATTTGATGAAACAAGAGTTCATTATGAAAGTTGGCAATAAATATAGATAAGAAATTACAAATATGATTATTTGTCAAAAATTATATTCACTTTGTTAATTTAAGTATAGAAAGATATTTTTATTAGAGGGTGGTTTAAAAAACCGCCCTTTGTATAATAAGTATAAATATAATCTTGTTGAAACTGAACCTAAGTTTCAACAAGTCAGGATGATTACACATGTTGAAACTTATTTATTTTGTTATAGCATAGAGAAAATGAGAGTCCACCCAGTCCTTGGAGTTTCTAGAGAGCATGCTATTATTTATATCCTTAAAGGTTTCATTGTTATCTTCCAACAAGTACACAAATTTATAGCCTGATAAATCCAGAGCTTTTATATATTTAAATCTAAATTCATAATAATAGCTGGGAGTACCTGTAAAGTAATCTGCTGGGATATATTTAACACCATAGTAGTTTTTGCCGTCATAGATTACTTTGGTGATATCTATATAATTGTCTGCTGAGGAATGAATAATTTTAATGGATGATTTTTTACCATTTTGGGTGTCAGATATAAATTTATCTGCCAATTCGCTACCAGTGTTGATTAAACCATCATTATCAAGAATGCAGCTGTCTTTAAGAGTCTTTTTCAGGAAATATTTTTTGGCATCAAGGGATACTTCCTGCTTCATATTTTCATAGAGGTTCTGAGATACAATAAGTGTATGAAGCTTTCCATATTTTTCTTTTGTGATTTCATTTATAAACTCATGGGGTTTTTCTATATAATATTTTCCATCTTTTTTATATATATAGTAAATTTCACTATTGCTTTTTACCTCATCATAAATGGCTGTTGGAGGTACATCACTTACACTTTTAATATTTGTGTTTTTACCGCTTTCAAGCAAAACAGGTAGAGAATAAATAGTTGTAAATTTATTCATTATTTCTTTATACACTCTGTTGAATCCTTTAAAATCAGCAGAGCTTTTCCATAAGTCACTGGCCATAACGTTGTTTGCCCAAGTCCTGTTTCGTTGAATTATACGATTAAAATGTCCTTCAGTTGAAATGACGAAGTTAACATACTGGGCGTTGCCCACCAGGGCAAATATTACAGCAGCATTTTCATCAAAAATGGTTTGATTGTCCTTTCTTAAAAAGGATTCCTTCACGTCATTTGTGGTTTGGTAAGTTATCTGCATGCCATAGGGTTCCTTATCAGTAAAAAGCTGTACTTTTGCATGACTTAATGTTTCTGGTACAGGCAGTTCCTTTGCTATGTTAACCACTTTGTTGTTGTCACCTATATAGGGCGTTTTGTATTTATATACTTTTGCTGCAAAGTTATTTTTCTCCTTTGACATAGGGGAAGGATTGGTAATAAGTCCAATGCACGTACATACAATGATAATTACAGCTGCTAAAAACACCCAGAAAACAGGTTTCTTGTAATTAAGTACATTTTTAATCCTGGTTTTTGTATTGTTTTCTCCAAAAGCCAGGGGACTTCCGTTTATAGTTATTTTACTTACAGCCAGAGATAATAAGGAGGTGCTATAATCTTTTTTTATTTCAGTGCCAAGTTCTTTCAACACTCTTTCGTCGCAGGACATTTCCATGTCCTTGCTCATAAGTACAAAACTAATCCATACAAGAGGATTGAACCAGTGAAGGCACAATACCAGAAATGCAGCAGGTTTTATAAGATAATCAAATCTTTTTATATGGATTTGTTCATGTTTTACAATATAACTTGTCTCTTCTTTATGCAGTCCTTTGGGCACATAGATTCTGGGTTTTACAAATCCAAGGACAAAGGGAGAGTAAATGTTTTCACATTCAAATATATTATTTCTTACAAGTATGGCTGTACATAGCTTGTGTTTCAACAGTAGGTAAGATATTATGCTGTAAATCATCAGAAAAACAATGCCCAGAACCCAGGTAAGGGAGGAAACAAATAAAATTGTATGCATGAAGCTGGCACTGTTATTGATGGAAACAGGCAGGGAAGTATTTACGGTTGAACTCATTTCATTTATTCCAATAGAGGATTGAGGCTGCATCATCACAATATTTGAAGGAATATACTCTATTTTACCTGAGTTTGAAACCTGTTTTTGCAGTAAACTGAAAGCAGAGGAAAAAGAAAAGGGGCAGATTAGCCGAAACAGAACCACTATCCATAAGCTGTAGGAAAAAATTTTAGGAGCTTTTTTTAAAAGCAGTCGTGCGGCCAGAACAAACAAAATCACATAGCTTGCTGTAAGGCTCATGTTCACTATATCAATAAATAATTTCTGTAAAAAAAGCTTCATTTTTATTCCTCCTCATAGCTGTCGATTAGTTTCTTCAGATCTTCAGCCTCTTTTCTGTTCAATTTCTTATCATTCATGAAAGCTGTTATAAACTGAGGCAGGGAACCGTTGAAAGTCCTGTTCACAAATTGCTGGCTTTCAAATCTCTGTACTTGCTCTTGTTTTACAATTGATGTCACTGTTGCGTTTTCATTTTTTAATATTTTACGCTGACACAGTTTTTTTAAAACGGTATAGGTGGTGGATTTTTTCCAGCCAAGGATTTTATTACATAGTTTTACAAGTTCACCGGAGCCAAGGGGTTCATTTTGCCAAACAATACTTGCAAATTGGTATTCGCTTTCACAAAGTTTCAGTTGTTCCATAATATATCTCCTTTCGGTCTATAATAATAGACTTATTGTAATGTAAGTCTATCATTATAGACCGAGGATGTCAATATAATGGTATGCTCAATTTTTAAAATCTAATGATGGTAATAAGAAGGTTTGAAGAAGCTTGTTTTTCTCATAATTTGACAAAAACTAATATTCAGATTATAATGAATATATATTTATTATAAGGGGATATCCATGCCAAAGATGTAGCAGCTCATAGAAAAGGATATGATACTTATAAATTAAACAGAACATTTGATTGACAGAGGGTAAAAACTAGGGCAATTTGCTTATGGAGATGCTTATAAAATGGTCATTCTCTATTTTTCGATTATTCAGGGATTGGCAAATATAAGATTCGTGCTGAAAGATAAATTTACAGCTCCTGGTATAGAAATGGTTGCAGCGTTTTTGATAAAGGAGAACCCTCATGAATAATACATATAATCTTGCCATTTTAAATATCATCAATTATTGAAAGGAGTAAAAAGAATATGGACGAAGTTTTACAATTTTTAAAAGACAATCATGTTTTTTATCTTGCTACAGTGGATGGGTCTACACCAAAGGTTAGACCATTTGGATTTGTAATGGAATACAAGGGTAAACTCTGCTTTTCTACAAATAACCAGAAAGATGTTTACAAACAGTTGAAAGCCAATCCTAAATTTGAGATATCTACTACATCTCAAACTGCTGAATGGCTGAGATTAAAAGGTAAGGCAACCTTTATCACCACTGAGGATTCAAAACGCGCAGCATTGGATGTCATGCCTTCTCTCGGAAAAATGTATAGTGTTGGCGATCCGATTTTCCAGATCTTCTGTGCAGATGAAGCTGAAGCAACATTTTATAACATGAAGGGTGAATCCAGAACCATAAAATTATAAAAATTTTAACTTAGCTAGAAAGATAGTGTTAGGCCGTATATGGAAGTAATGTGCTTATTAAAATGTTTGATTTTAAAGTTCCCTCAGACTATGAGTTCGGAGGGAATTTTTATTTGATTTATTGAATACACCAATATATACAGAGTGTATGGTGAAGATATATAAAAAAATAAAGAAGGAAGAGTAATATTATGGATGGAACAAGACGAAGCAATATAAAACCGGGGATAAAAGTTTTAGTTGTACAAAAACAAGATCAGCGTTCAGGAAAATTAACTGAGGGTGTAGTGAAAAGGATTCTTACAAATTCACAGGTTCATCCTCGGGGCATCAAAGTTATGCTTGAGGATGGAATTGTGGGAAGGGTTAAAGAAATAAAATGATAATTGGATATAATAAAATGGATCTTGCCTGGGCAATATCAATTTGTTATATGAAATTTCCACAAAGAACTATGAAATATCTAAAAAATAATAGATTGGCATTTAACAATGTTACTGCAAGGGTAAATTATTATGTTCATTTTCATTTTAATGGAAACACAGGCAGAGGCCTGTGTTTTTTATTTTAATCAAAATGCTCAAGTTGCAGTTGGTCTTTCTAAGTTTTCTATAATAAGTATATTGTTTGATATTATATTTGTAACACCATTATATGGTTTAAATGTAGTTTTTAAATTACCATTTAAAGAGTGGCTCTTTTCTGTTATTTCAATTTCCGTGATATTTGTAATTTTATCGACTTTGGCAATTGTAGCAATTAATATCACTAAAAAAGATAAAAAATTATAATTATAACTTGGTATATTAATTATGATTACTGGTAAGATTTACAAATAACAAAATATATGTAAATTGGAGAGGAGAAATGATTCATGAAAAAAATTGTATTTGCAGGAGGATGTTTTTGGGGAGTTCAGGCTTACTTTGACCATAAAAAAGGCGTGTTAAAGACAAAAGTGGGCTATGCAAACGGAAATATAGAAAATCCTACTTATGAAGAAGTATGCAGCGGCGGCACGGGATTTGCAGAGGTCTGTTTTTTGGAATACCATGCTGAAATCATAGGGCTTGAAGAATTGCTGGAGCTGTACTGGAAGGCAATAGATCCAACTTTGCTGGATAGACAGGGAAATGACAGGGGAAATCAATACAGGACGGGAATCTACTATATAGATAAGGAAGATGTGAAAATAATAGAAGAGTCCAAGAAAAATCAGCAAAAAAATTATAAAAAGGAAATTGTAACTGAGATTTTGCCACTTGAAAATTTTTATGATGCAGAAGAATACCATCAAAAGTATCTGAAAAAAAATCCAGGCGGTTATTGCCATATACCAACAGAATTGATGAAATAGATCTGTAGGAAGAATAAAAAATTATAAAGGAATGAAATTTATTTATGGAAGCCTTACGACTAAAAATTGTCATAAGGTTTTTAGTATTGACATATACAGATAAGTTGAAAATTATTAAACTAATGTATAAAATTAAAATAGGGTAGATCAAATTTGGCACTAACCAAACGGGGTAAGAGGTATGAATATAGAGAAAAATGAAAAGAAAACAACAGCTGGTATAATTGTAGCAGCAGGGAAAACATCAGAAGGTAATGGAGAATATTCACTATTGAAAATTGGTTCCATTACTGCAGTAAAAAGAATTGTTTTAACCTTTCAGCAGGTTGAAGTTTCACCGATTGTGGTGATCACCGGATACGAGGCCAAGGAAATTGAACATGACTTAGCTGATTATGGAGTTATATTTTTGGAAAATCAGCAGTATGAAAACTCACAGATGTTTGATTCTGCAAAAATCGGGTTGAATTTTTTACAGGATAAATGTGATCAGGTAATATTCAATCCGGTGAATATCCCCATGTTTACACCAGAGACCATTCAAAGGATGATGGAATGTGGTGCAAAGGTGATTTTACCATCCTATCATGGGAAAACCGGTCATCCTCTTTTGATATCTTCTGAATTGATCCCTGAAATTCTAAAATATAATGGGAATATGGGAATGAGGGGAGCTATTAAAAGTATTGGAGTCGAAAGGCAATGGATGGAGATAGAAGATGAAGGTATTCTTCATGATATGGATGATATTGATCGATTGGATCAACTTTTAAAAAGACATAATCAGCATATTCTACATCCCTTTGTTAGAATAAGTATTGAAAAAGAAGCCATGTTTTTTAATTCAAGAACAAAATTGCTTTTGCTTTTAATTAATGAAACACATTCCGTACGAAGTGCATGCAGACATATTGCATTATCTTACAGCAAGGCATGGAACATGTTGAATCAGCTGGAACAAGAACTGGGATATGCAGTGGTTGAGAGAAAACATGGAGGAAGCAGGGGTGGAAAAACTTTTTTGACAAAAGAAGGCAGATCATTTTTGGAGAAATATCAACATTTTGAACAAAAGGTACGCCAATATGCAAAAGATGAATTTGACAGACTATTTTAGAAATTGGAACTTCATATCAAGCAAGTTCTTTTGACAAAGAATTTGATGAAATTAACCCTCTACTTTATAATAATTGTAACAACAAATTGTTAAACTATTATAAAGCAGGAGGGTTATTTATGTTTACCCTAAATATTAATGGTAAAGATGTAGTTTCCAGCATTGACAAACCTTTATTGTTTTTTTTAAGAGATGATTTGAGAATTACTTCTGCAAAAGATGGGTGCAGTGAAGGAGCATGTGGAACATGCACTGTTTTAGTGGATGGAAAAGCTGTAAAAGCCTGTGTACAAAAAGTATCAAGATTTGTAGGAAAGCAGATTCTAACTGTTGAAGGATTAAGTCATAGAGAAAAAGAGGTTTATGAATATTGTTTTGGAGAAGCAGGTGCAGTTCAGTGCGGCTTTTGTATTCCAGGAATGATAATTTGTGCAAAATCACTGTTGGATGTCAACTTCAATCCGACGAAGGAAGAAGTAAAAAAAGCAATCAATGGGAACATTTGCCGCTGTACCGGTTATAAAAAAATTGAAGAAGCTATTTTAATGGCAGCAGAATATTTCAGAGGTAATCTTGAAATTCCAGCTGCTCCAAGTAAATTGGGAATGGCACAGAGATTTAAACGTATGGATGCAGCAGAAAAAGTAAATGGGACAGGTGTCTTTGTAGATGATATTGAATTGCCTGGAATGATTTATGCAAAAGCAGTTCGTTCCAAATATCCAAGAGCTGTTGTAAATAAAATTGATATCAGTAAAGCAGAAGCTCATCCTGATTGTGTGAAAATTTTATTGGCAAAGGATGTCCCCAATAATGTTATCGGGCATATAAAGCAGGACTGGGATGTAATGATTGCTGAAGGTGGAATCACCAGATATGTAGGGGATTCATTGGCATTAGTAGCAACATATCATAAGGACAAACTGGATGAAGTATGTAAACTGGTTGAAGTAGAATACACGGAATTGAAACCGGTTACTTCTCCAACAGATGCCTTAAAGGCAGATGCACCTTTAATCCATGAAGATGGAAATGTTATGAGCCGTGCCATTCTTCAGCGTGGTAATGCAGATGAAGCAATTAAAAATTCTAAATACGTGGTGACAAGAAAATATAAGACACCCTTTCAGGAACATGGATTTATGGAACCGGAATGTGCAATTGCCATGCCGGAAGGAAAAGATGGTATTTTATTGTATTCTGGTTCACAGTCTGTGTATGATGAACAACGTGAAATCTCAAATATGCTTCAGATTCCAATAGAAAAAGTCCATTGTCAAACCAAGCTTGTTGGAGGCGGATTTGGCGGTAAGGAAGATATGAGTGTTCAACATCTTGCTGCGTTAATGGCATGGTATACGAAAAAACCGGTGAAAGTAAAGTTTTCAAGGCAGGAAAGTCTGGATTATCATGTTAAACGTCATCCAATGGAAATGGAATTTACAACAGCCTGTGATGAAAACGGTTATTTGACGGGTATGAAAGGAATTATTATTGCAGACACAGGTGCATATGCTTCCCTTGGCGGACCTGTATTGCAAAGAGCATGTACACATGCAGCTGGACCATATAACTACCAAAACATTGATATATTTGGAATGTCAGTTTATACAAACAATGTTGTGGCAGGAGCCTTTAGAGGTTTTGGCGTGACACAAAGCTGCTTTGCCACTGAAAATAATATAAATTTATTGGCAGAAATGGTGGGCATTTCACCATGGGAAATTCGTTATCGTAATGCAATTCGCCCTGGTCAGGTATTGCCAAATGGCCAGGTAGCGGATGAAAGTGTTGCTATGACAGAATGTTTGGAAGCCGTTAAGGATGTATATGAGTCCAATCCATATGCAGGTATTGCTATAGCATTTAAAAATAGTGGAACAGGTGTAGGAAATAAGGATATTGGGCGCTGTATTTTATCTATTGAGGATGGAAAAGTTCATGTTCGGACTTCAGCAGCATGTATGGGACAGGGTATTGGAATAATGTGTGCTACTGTATTGTGTGAAACGACTGGTATAGATCCTGCTCTTGTGGTCCACGAAAGGGCGGATACCATTCGTACACCTAATTCAGGAACTAGCACAGCCTCCAGGCAGACTGTGGTAACTGGTGAAGCTGTAAGGCGGGCATCGGAAAAATTAAAAACTGAATTGGATAGGGGATTAAAGCTGACTGACTTAGAGGGTAAAGAATTTTATGGAGAGTATTCTGCAAAGACAGATCCAATGGGATCTATAAAAGAAAATCCAATCAGTCATGTAAGTTATAGTTATGGAGCACAGGTTGTCATCCTTAATAGTGAAGGGAAAGTTGAAAAGGTAGTAGCTGCATATGATGTGGGAACACCTGTGAATATACAGTCCGTTGAAGGACAGATTGAAGGCGGTATTGTTATGGGATTAGGTTATGCCATGACAGAGGAATTTAAAGTCGAGGAAGGATACCCTAAGACAAAGCTGGGTACGCTTGGACTTATGAGATCAAAGGGAGCTCCTGAACTAGAAGTTATTCTTGTACAGAGCAAAGGAAAAATTCCTGAAACTTATGGAGCAAAAGGATGTGGAGAATTATGTCTCATTCCCACAGCACCGGCTTGTTCTCATGCTTATTACAGGTTGGATGGCAAATTCCGTTCTCAGCTTCCGTTAAAAGACACATTTTATAAAAAATCAAGAAAATAAATAGTATACAAAGGAAATCATCGTAGTACTGGCCCGTGTAGAAAGGTAGGTATTTGAATGAAAATCAACGGCATTATATTGGCTGCAGGTTTATCCAGTCGTATGGGAGCATTTAAACCCATTTTAAAATTGAAAGAAAAAACCATTATTGAGCACAGTGTTGAAAGTATGTTTCATGCTGGTGTAAATCAACTCATTGTAGTATTGGGATATCGCGGTGAAGAAATTGAAGCTTTGCTGTGTGATAAATATGATAATTCTCGGTTAACATTTGTATATAACCGAAAATATGCAGACACAGATATGCTGGCATCCGTTAAAATTGGTATTTCTTCATTGGACAGCTGCGATGCTTTTTATCTTCTTCCAGGAGATATGCCGGCCATTAATACTGAAACTTTCATCGGGATAAAAGAGATCATGTGCAAGACACATGCCATGGTGGCTTTTCCTACTATTGATGGACATAGAAAACATCCACCCTTGATTTCCTGGAGGTGTATAGATTGTATTCTTAGATTTAATGGAGAAGGAGGTCTCAGGGAGATATGGAGAAAATTTGAAAACCAGGTAGTAACAGTTCCTGTGGAGGATCTTGGATGCATGATAGATGCAGATACAAAGGAAGATTATAGCAGGCTGATGGACTATATGGAGAATTAAATTTTATCCTGAGTTATTTATTTGACACTTGCAAGTTAAATGTATAGGAGGTACTGTATGGAAAATATAAGTAAATCTGTAAAGAAAAAAGATCATGATTCTAAAATAAGCGGCCGTGCTTTATATGTGGATGATCGTGTAATGGACGACATGGTTTATGGAAAACTGCTGCACTCTGCCAAGGCAAAAGCACGTATTAAAGATATTGTTATTCCTAAATTACCTGAGGGTTATTGTGTTGTTGATAAAAATGATGTAACAGGTGTAAATCGTGTTCATGTGGTTCTTGATGACACTCCTGTTTATGTGGAGGATACTGTAGAATATGTTGGTGATCCCATTTTGATGGTTGTGGGACCGGATCTTAAGGAAGTTAAGAAAATTTTAAATGGGATTGTTGTAGTATATGAAGAAAAAGTACCTGTTCTGGACATGCGTAAATCTGAGACTGTTTTCTTTAATTACAGCTATGCAAAAGGAGATACGGATAAGGCTTTAAAAGAAGCTGATAATGTTTTTGTTGAGACTTTCCAAACTGGCTATCAAGAACAGGCTTATCTTGAAACACAGGGTATGATTGCCTATCCACATGAAGGACGAATGACTGTACGTGGTTCTATGCAGTGTCCATATTATGTTCACGGTGCAGTTACAAAGGCATTGGGATATGAAACAAAGGATGTTCAAATTATTCAGGATGTTACCGGTGGTGGATTTGGAGGCAAGGAAGCATTTCCCTCCATACTTGCCTGTCAGGTTGCAGTAGCTGCAAAAAAGGCAAATAGACCGGTAAAGGTAATATTTGATAGACGGGAAGATATGGAGTTTACTTCAAAACGTCATCCATCTATCTGCACATATAAAGTAGCTGTTAAAGATGGTGAAATTACAGGGATGGATATAGATGTTCTGTTTAACAGCGGTGCATATACCACACTTTCTCCAGTTGTTTTACAGCGTGGTGTGATTTGTGCAAACGGTGTATATCGCGTAGACAATCTTCGCGTTGTTGGACGTGCGGTTAAGACAAATACTGTACCTTGCGGTGCATACCGTGGTTTTGGTGCCCCTCAGACTTTCTTTGCAGTAGAGATGATGATGGATCATATTGCAAAAGAAATGGGTATTGATTCACTTGAACTTAAAGAAAAATATATTGTTAAGCAGGGTGATGCTACTTCTACAAGTGGTAAATATCATTTCCATGTACCTCTGCCTGAAATGATCGAGCAGATTGACAAGCTTACTGATTACCGTGCAAAGCGCAAGCAGTACAAGAATCAGACGGGACGATACCGCAGGGGAATTGGCATGTCTTTGTTTTATCATGGATGTGGTTTTACCGGCAGTGGAGAACGTGACCTTATTAAGGCTGTTGTGAAGATCAGAAAAAATACGGATGATACTGTGGAGATTCTGGCAAGCAACTCGGATATAGGACAAGGTCTAAAAACTACTTTTAGTAAAATTGTTGCAGATACCCTTGGGATTTCTTATGATAGAGTGTTAATTCAAAATCCGGACACGGATCTTGTGCCTGATTCAGGCCCTACTGTAGCAAGTCGTTCTTTGATGACAGTGGGAGGATTGCTTCAGCGTGCAGCAGAGAAACTCAAGAAAGAATGGAAATCAGGAGAAGAACAAATTATAGAGGAACATTTTATTGAACCTGATTTTGTAATTCCCTTCAGTCTTGAAAAATTCCATGGAGATGCTTATCCAACTTATTCCTGGGCCACTAATGTCATTGAAGTGGAAGTAGATACTCTTACTGGAACTACAAAGATACTTGGAGCATGGGGAACTTTTGATGTTGGTGTTCCTGTGGATATGAATATTATACTTGGTCAGATGCAGGGAGGTTATCTTCAGGGAATTGGTTATGCTTCCATGGAAGAGATGAATTGCAATGATAAAGGTATGATCCGAAATAACAGCTTCAGTGATTACATTATTCCTACAGCAGTGGATGTGCCAAATCTGGTGACTGAAATTATCAACAATCCATATACTCACGGACCATATGGAGCAAAAGGTGCAGGTGAACTTCCTCTTGTTGGTGCTGCTCCAGCTTATGTTGAAGCTATGGAAAATGCACTTGGGGTAAACTTGAACAAGGCACCATTTACACCGGAAGATACCATGAGGGTTTTACAGGAGGTGCTTAAATAATGATAAAATTTATTCTTAACGGTAAGGAAGTTACATCTGCCGCCAGGGCAAATCAGAGGCTGCTTGATGTACTTCGAAATGAATTTTGTATTACAGGTGTAAAGTGCGGCTGTAAGGAAGGCGAATGTGGTGCCTGTTCTGTGATTCTTGACGGCAGATTGGTTAACTCTTGTATGGTAGCCATGGGCAGCATTGAAGGCAGTACTGTTATGACTATTGAAGGTTATCGCGAAACTGAACGCTATGCAGTTATTGACAGGGCATATGCTTCTGTAAGTGCCGTACAATGCGGCTTTTGTATTCCTGGAATGGTACTTGCTTCTGAATGTATACTTGCTAAAAATCCAAATCCTACGGAAGAAGAGATTCGTGAAGGTATTTCCGGCAACCTCTGCAGGTGCACCGGTTATAATGCCATAGTTAATGCGATTTCCATAGCAGCAAAGGAGGGAAAAGGATTATGGTAAATGGTTATCAGGCATCGTCATTGAAAGAAGCATTGGACATCCGCACAAAGGAGAATGTTACTCCTTATGCTGGAGGCACTGACTTGATGATTAAAGAAAATGAAAATGCCACATATTTATTCCTTAATAAAGTACCTGAAATGAAAAAAATCTTAGAGAATGAAGAATATATTCGCATTGGTGCTTCATGTACCTTCACGGATATTATTGAAAGTGAACTGGCTCCAGCTATTTTAAAGGAAGCGGCATCACAAATTGCAGCACCGGCAATCCGTAATCTTGGTACTGTTGGTGGCAATATCTGTAATGGATCGCCCAAAGCAGACAGTGCACTCATCTTTTTTGCTACAGACTCCAAACTGCGTCTTGTGAGCAGCAGAGGTGAACGTGTTATTCCAATTACTGAATTTTATCTTGGAAGAAATAAAACTTCGCTTCAGCCAGATGAACTGCTGGTTGAGATTTTTATGGATAAAACAGGTCTTGACAATTATTATTATAAAAAAGTAGGCGCAAGAAATGCACTGGCAATTTCCAGAGTATCCTTTGCTGCTGTTATTAATATAGAAAATGGTAAGATTGTTAACTGCATGACAGCATTTGGTGCAGTAAGCGATGTGGTGTTAAGACGTAAGGATATTGATGCAATGCTTATAGGTAAGACCATAAAAGAGGCAAAGTTTGTCAAGGAAGATTATCTTGCAGCATATGATAAGGCAATTGTCCCTATCAGAGGTAGAGTTTCAGCAGAATACAGAAAGAATGTCTGCATGAATTTACTTCGTGACTTTCTCCAAAGCAAGGGAATCTAATTGTCCTGTAATTAAATAATTTAAAATAAGAATATTTTAATAGATATAAATTAAATGAAAACTTAAATGCCGGGGATTCATCATCCCCGGCATAAAGGCAAGTATCAATATATTTTAGAAATAACATTTTAGTTTATCCAATGGCTGTCATTGCTAAGCTCACACTTCATGAAGTGGAAGCTTAGCAATTTTACATCCCTGGATAAGTTCTTTTAGGATTCAGTGGATAAAGGCATTCCTTATGGGAAAACCTCACCGCACCTAAAAATCACTTGATTAAAAACATAAAACATTTAATAACTTTTACATATTGACATAACCTTATATAAATAGGATGTGCATAAGTGAATTTTATTATGCTGGTAATTTAAGGAAAATATTTAAGATATAATATTTAATTTTTGCTTGATTTAAGTATTATATCTATAATTTCTTTCTCCTGCAAAACCATAAAATGCTCTTTTTTGAATGCCAATGATATATAAAAGGTTATGGGTTCCCTGAGAGATAATGCTTTTATATCATTCATGTCTTTAACAGATTCACGTACCATTAACCCCACCCCAAATCCTGATGCTATGAGAGATTTAGCAGTTTGTATTTTATCTGTATGATAAAAATATTTTGTTGATATATTGTTTTTACCGCAGAGATCTTTAAGAACTTGATTATGTACATATCCTTCACCTAGAGAAATAAACTTTTCTCCTGAAAGTTCTTGAAAATCTATTTTATTCCTTTTAGCTAGAGGATTATTTTTATTTATGCAAACTGTAAATTCATCTGTTGTCAAAACGTATGATTTTATAATGTCATCTTCCAATGGTTCAATAGATCCTATAAGTGCCATATCTACTTCATCTTTGATAAGAAGTTTTTTCATAGTTACTGAGCCGGTTTCCACAAGACTGAAGCATTTATCCAATCTGTTTTTAATCAAGTTTTTCATAATTATGGGGAAATAATATGCCCCAATTATGGGGGGAACTCCAAGCCTTATCTTAGTGCCATTTATTCTTGCTATCTCAGATTTTATCTTTTTTATTTCAAATAATATATTATTAATATGACTTCTTAAAATTTTTCCTGATTCAGTTAATGATATTTGATTTTGGGAATGATCTCTTATTATAAGTTTCGTATTCAGTTCATTTTCCAGCCTATGTAAAGCCATAGTTATGGAAGGTTGAGATATATGGAACTCTATGGAAGTTTTGGTAAAACTTTTTGTTATGCAGAGAGAATTAAAATATTCCAAATCTCTAATATTCATAATTGCAACTCCTAACTTTAACTAAAATAAATATTTTATATATTCATTTGAATGCCGGGGATTCATCATCCTCGGCATAAAGGCAAGTATCAATTTTTTTTACTTGAATTAAGTATTATATTTATGATCTTTTTTTCTTGTAAAACCATATGATGATCTTTTTTAAATGCCAATGATATATAAAAATATATAGGATTTTTGAGCGATAATGTCTTTATAGTATCTATATCTTTAACAGATTTACGTATCATTAATCCTACTCCAAAGCCTGATGCTATAAGAGATTTCGCAGTTTGAATTTCATCTGTATTATAAAAATAACTTGTGGATATATTATTTTTGTAGCATAATTCTTTTAACACCTGATTGTGTACATAATCTTCACCTAGAGAAATAAATTTTTCCCCTGAAAGTTCTTTGAAATCTAGGGTGCTTTTTTTAGCTAAAGGATGATTCCTATTTATACAGATGGCAAATTCATCTCTTGTTAAAACATAGGATTTGATTGTGTTCTCTTTTATAGGAGCTATAGATCCTATAAAAGATATATCCACCTCGCTTTTTAACAGCAATTTCTTCATTTTTACAGAGCCTGTTTCTACTAAAGTGAAACATTTATCCAAACCATTTTTAACTAAATCTTTTAAAATTAGTGGAAAATAGTATGCACCTATTATAGGAGGAACTCCTAATTTTATCTTGTCACCATTTATTCGAGATATTTCTGATTTAGCTTTTTTTATTTCAAATAATATATTTTTGATGTGGTTTTCTAAAACTTCTCCAGATTTCGTAAGTGATATCTGATTTTGGGAATGATCCCTTATTATAAGTTTTGTATTCAACTCTTTTTCAAGTCTGTGAAGTGCCATAGTTATAGAAGGTTGGGATATATAAAATTGTCTGGAGGTTTTAGTGAAACTTTTAGTTATACAGAGAGAATCGAAATATTCCAGATCTCTGATATTCATATTATAACACCTAACTTTAATTAAAATAATTATTCTATACTATATTAAGATCAAGAGATATTTACTTATTTTGTTGACTAGACATGTATACTTAATTGAGCAATTTTAGTCATGATGCTAATTTTCTACTTTCTTTTTTACCTGCACTAAATTTAACATAAGATCCGGCAATTATAAATATTATTCCTATAACCATATTCATTTTTATACTTTCACCCAGTATAAGTATGGCAAAAATAGTGGCCAATGCAGGTTTTATTAAAAATACCATTGATGCGGTTATTGCTGAAGTTTCCTTTATAGCACCAAGATAGCATATATAACCAATTGCCTTTATAAAAATACCCATATATAATAATACCAGTATATTGCTTAAAGTTATCCCTGAAAAAATCGGTCTCCCTGTTACTATGAGAATAATCAGTAAAGCTAGCACTCCAAAAGAAAAGCCGAAGAAATTGGAAACATATCCTCCATAT